>JAYRVN010000082.1:0-1894 GCA_041918535.1 Chloroflexota bacterium | reverse complement strand
CGTCACCGCCGCCGATATCCAGCAGGCGATTGACGCCCAAACCCGCCGCCTAAGCCGCCTGCGGGAGCGCTGGCAGGAAGCCATCTTGCGCGAGACCATCCTGATTGACACACAGGGCGAGCGTGTGGGCCAGATCAACGGCTTGTCGGTGTGGCAACTAGGCGCGTTCGCCTTCGGTCTGCCCTCGCGCATCACCGCGCGGGTGCGCCTGGGCAAGGGCGAAATCATAGATATCGAACGCCAGGTGGAATTGGGCGGGCCTATCCACGCCAAAGGCGTGTTGATTCTAGCCGGTTTTCTAGCCAGCCGTTATGCGGCCGAACGCCCCTTCGCCTTGAGCGCCACGCTCGTTTTTGAGCAATCCTATGGCGGTGTAGAGGGGGATAGCGCCAGCGCGGCTGAGCTATTTGTGCTGTTGTCGGCGCTGGCCCAGGTTCCTATCCGGCAGGCGTTGGCCGTCACGGGTTCGGTGAATCAGCATGGAATCATCCAGGCTATCGGCGGCGTCAACGAGAAAATCGAAGGCTTCTATGATATTTGCCGGGCGCGTGGACTGACCGGTGATCAAGGCGTGCTCATCCCGGCCGCCAATAGCAGCCATCTGATGTTGCGGCGCGATGTGGTAGAGGCGGTAGAGGCGGGCCGTTTCCAAATCTACACGATGAACAGTGTGGACGATGGGATTGAATTGCTGACCGGTTTGCCGGTTGGCGAAGCGGATGAACAGGGCCATTACCCCGCCGGCAGTTTGAATCAGCGTGTAGTAGCGCGATTGGAGAGTTTTGCCGAGCAGCAGAAGGAATTCAGCCGTCCGGCCGTTAAGAAGGAAGGTGAGTAGAATTCGGCCGAATCCCTGCTCATCCCAGGCAACTATGACAACCATCACCTCCGCCGAACAGCTAGACCAATTGTGGGATTACGATGATCCGGCCGGCAGCCAGGCCCGCTTCCAGGCGCTTCTGGCCTTGCCGGAGGCCGCTTTGCGCTTGGAAATACTCACCCAGGTGGCGCGCGCCCAGGGTTTGCAGCGCCAATTTGACGCCGCGCACGCCACGCTAGACCTCGTAGCCGCCGGTCTGGAGACCCAAAGTCGGCATGTCCAGGTGCGCTATTGGCTGGAGCGCGGGCGGGTCTTCCGTTCTTCCGGCCAGACGGCCGCGGCCAGGGACTGTTTTGAGACGGCTTTCCAGATGAGCCTGGCGGCGGGGGATGATTTCTACACGGTGGATGCGGCGCACATGTTGGGGATTGTGGCGGATTCGGCCGAATCCCAAATCGCCTGGAACGAACGCGCCCTCAGCCTGGCCCAAACCGCCTCCAATCCTCGCGCCCAAAATTGGTTCGGCGCTCTCGCCAATAACCTGGGCTGGGCCTATCATGACCGGGGCGACTATACCCAGGCGCTCGACCTTTTTCAAGAGGCCCGCGCCTGGCGTGAGACTCAGGGCAACCCGACCAACCTGCGCATCGCGCGTTGGTGTGTGGCGCGCGCCCTGCGCTCGCTGGGGCGTGTAGAAGAAGCCCTGGCCCAACAGCAAACGCTGCACGCCGAATGGCAAACTGCCGGCGGCAGCGACGGCTACGTGTTGGAAGAGATAGCCGAATGCTTGTGGCAATTGGGGCGTCGCGGCGAAGCGCAACCCTATTTTTATCAAGCCCACACCCTTCTTGCCCACGACCCCTGGCTGGCTGAGGCGGAACCCGCTCGCCTGAACCGGCTGCAACACCTGGCCGCCGGCCAGGATGAGACGTCCCTGGGCTGAATAACGCCTCGTTGGGCGGCTTAAGGCGTTGACCCGACAGCTTATCTCCCGCTTTTGGCCGGGAGTGTGACGTTTGTCATAAGGACATGTGTCAAATGTCACTGCCTTCTATGACACACCTCCCTTAAAAT
>JAYRVN010000081.1:0-2226 GCA_041918535.1 Chloroflexota bacterium | reverse complement strand
AGACCGGCGCATTATTGTACGGCCCGGCCAACGGCAACACCCTCTTCTCCGGCTTCGGCGGCCCTTGCCAAAGCACCAACAACGGCGACCCCGTGGTTCTGTACGACCATCTGGCCGACCGCTGGCTGGCGAGCCAATTCGCGCTGCCCAACTTCCCCAATGGCCCCTATTACGAGTGTATTGCCATCTCGCAGACCGCCAACCCCACCGGCGCCTGGTATCGTTACCAATTCCAGATCAGCACCAACAAGATGAACGACTATCCCCACTTGGGTGTCTGGCCCGACGGTTATTACATGTCGGTCAACCAGTTCCTCAACGGCAGCAGCTGGGCCGGTGCCGGCGCCGTGGCCTTTGAGCGGGATAAGATGCTGGCTGGTTTGCCGGCCAATATGGTCTATTTCGATCTCTACGGCGTGGACCCCAATCTTGGCGGTATGTTGCCGACCGATCTGGACGGCCCAGTGCCCCCGACCGGCGCGCCCAACTACTTCAGCCAGATGGACGACAACTCTTGGGGCTACTCGCCAGACCAGGTGCAAATCTGGCAATTCCATGTGGATTGGACAACCCCTGCCAACTCGACCTTCACCTTCATGACGGCGTTGCCGACGGCGGCGTTTGATTCCAACATGTGCGGTTATAACCGCAACTGTGTCCCGCAACTTGGCACGACCGCCAGACTGGACGCGCTTTCCGACCGGGTATTGCATCGCCAGCAGTACCGCAATTGGGGTACCTATCAGACGATGCTGCTCAACCACACGGTAGACGCCAATGGCGCCGACCGCGCCGGCGTGCGTTGGTATGAATTGCGCAATAGCGGCGGCGGCTGGAGTATCTACCAGCAGGGAACCTACTCGCCGGACGCCACCAACCGTTGGATGGCCAGCATCGCCATGGACGGTCAGGGTGAGATCGCTCTGGGTTACTCCGCTTCCAGCAGCACGATCAACCCGGCCATTCGCTACACCGGCCGCCTGCCCGGCGACCCCTTGGGCACGATGACGCAGGGCGACAACACCATTATCAACGGCACCGGTTCGCAGACGCACAGCGCCGCTCGCTGGGGCGACTACAGCAATCTGTCAATAGATCCGGTTGACGACTGCACCTTCTGGTACACTACAGAATACTTGCAGACGACGGGTTCCGCCCCGTGGCGCACGCGCATCGCCTCGTTCCAGTTGCCGAACTGCGGTGGGACGCCACCCTCTGAGACGGGCTTCCTTAACCCGTCTGCCAACAACCCGGTGACCAGCGGCTCCGGTGATAACAATGGTTTTCAAACCAACCCGACCAATGCCTACTCCGACAATGCCACGTTTGCCGTGGATACCGATAGCGGCACGGGCTTAGGCACTTCCTGCACCAGCACCAAGCGCGATCGCCACATCTTCTACAACTATAATGTCAGCTTGCCGGGCGGTTCAACGGTGAGCGGTATTCAAGTGCGCCTGGATGCCAAGGTGGATAGCACGATCGGCAAGCCGGCCATCTGTGTGGAATTGTCCTGGAATGGCGGAACCACATGGACGACGGCCAAGCAAACCACCACGCTGACAACCGGCGAAGTCAGCTACGTGCTGGGTTCCAGCTCCGACACCTGGGGTCATACCTGGACGACGAGCGAGTTGGACAACACGAACTTCCGTGTGCGTGTGGTTACCACAGCCAACTCCCAAGCGCGGGACTTTTCGCTCGATTGGCTCACAGTGAATGTGACGTACCAATAGGACCGTTGTCTAAATAGATGACGTGTGTGAAGGGGGGGTCTCGCTAGGGCCCCCCTTTTTCACAATGGAGAAGCGATGCGTGAAGGGGAGGGATTCGGCCGAATCCCCGCGCTCTTCTGGTAGCCCCTAACTATGCATCATTCCCCTATGTCCGTTGTAGCGTTAGCATTTCATGCGTTGCTTTGGTTGCTTTTTATGTGTCAAACCTGTTTAACTCAACCAACCTATTCACATTTGAGGAGCCGCTATGAATCGTAAACTTAGCCGTATTTTGTTTGTATTGGTACTGGCGGGCCTGGGAATCTGGCTTGTCACCCGAACCAGCCAGCCTGCTGTGGAAACGGCGCTGCACGAGCGCGCCGTGGCCGGCTTAAGCGCGGGTTCACCCAGGCTTGCCCCCTCCGCCCCCAATGGCGGAGCCGCGCAAGAGCGCGCGCTGGCGGCCGAAGTGGCGAATCCCGCCGACAGCATCATTGGGGCGCAGGTCTTT
>JAYRVN010000080.1:0-6654 GCA_041918535.1 Chloroflexota bacterium | reverse complement strand
GCAGGCTGTGCAACGGCGCGGCCTGGGGCGCGCCTTGGTGCGGGTAGTCGCCCGGTATTTGCTGGCGGCTAATATGCACTCGATGTTGGTCTGGGTGCTGGCTGATAACCCGGCCTGCGGATTCTACGCGGCGTTGGGCGGCGAACGGGTGGATGAGACGTTGATCAACCTGGGCGGCGCAGATTTGCGGGAATTGGCCTATGGGTGGTGCGACCTGACTTCTCTGCTGAAATGATCGGATTATCGGCCGTCATGCCGGTCCAGGATGCGCGCCGTTTTGTGCCCAATGTTGCGCCACGGCAGCCAGCAAGTCATCTACCAGGCGTACTTGAATTTGCTGAGGCGGTTGCCAGAAAAACCATTTGTACCCCCGATGTTCGGTTGGGTGGATTTTTACATCCAGCGGAACCCAGCCCAGGAAAACAACCAGGACCTTCTCATAGATGCGCCCGGTGCGCCCACGAGGATAGTAGACGGTTTCATAGCGAAAGACGGGATCGATGCGGACCTGGTCCGGCACAATGCCGGTCTCCTCTTGTAGCTCACGTAAGGCGCAGTCCATCTCCGTTTCACCACGTTCCATTTTGCCTTTGGGTAAGTCGAAGCGGTTCCAATGGGACAGAAGCAAGAAGGAGCGTTCCGGCGTATCTCGGACGCAAAAGATGCCACAACTTTTGATGGCTTTGTCGGTTTGCATTAGTTTGCCGCCGGTAGGGAAAGGCTGGGCTGGGGTTGGGCCACGACCAGGCTGTAGCCCAGGCGATATTCCCGACGACCGCGGCGAAATTGTCGTTCAAGTTGGCCGGCCAGTCGGCCTATCTCAATTTGCTGGTAGCCGGCCAGACGGGCGAAGTCGGCGATATCTTCGGGGGCAGCTTGCGCCAAAGGAAGTTCTCGCAAGGCGGCGGGTTTGCCTATGTGCCATGCCTGCGCGGCGATTCGGTCTGCCTCGTCGGTTAAGCTATCTTCAATGAGAATCAATCGGCCGTCAGGTTTTAAGACGCGCAGCCATTCACGTAATGCAGCTGTGGGTTGGCTCAGCACACTGAGAACAAAACGGGCAGTGATGGCGTCGAATTGTTGATCGGGGAATTCCAGTTTCAAGGCATTGGCGCGCACCCATTGAATGGGATTTTCGGCCGAATCAGGGTCCTGCTGGGCGGCAGCAAGCATGGCGGCGGATTGATCGAGGCCGATAACCTGATGATGTAATTCGGCCGATAAGCGCGCCATCCATCCCGTTCCCGTGCCCACGTCTAACACCTGTAAATGACGCCCACCGCCCCGCAAGTTTCGCCGCAACACATCGAGCCAGGCCAGGTGTGCCACCGGGTCGTGTCGGGCATCGGCAGGCCAGCGTTTGACCGTTTCGGCCGAATCCCAATAAGCCGCCAACTCTGCGTCAATCATCATCCTTTCTCCTGTTCCCGCGCCACCACCAACAGGGTGATGTCATCGCTTTGCGGCGCATCGCCGGTGAAGCCATAAATCGCTGACAAAATCTTGTCCTCAATGATGACGGCTGATTTCCCCCGATTGGCCTGCAACACTTTGATTAGCCGCTCTTCACCAAATAGCTCCTGCGCTTCATCCTGCGCTTCGGTGATCCCATCCGTATACAAAACCAACAACGCGCCGGGTCGAATCAACACCGTCGCCTGCTCCCAAGCCCTACCCTCCATGATACCCAAGGGAATGGCGGTGCGCGTCAGGCGTAGCGGGGCGGATTCGGCCGATGGCTCCAACAACAACGGCGGATTATGCCCGGCGTTGCAATACGTCAATAGTCCAGTGGCCGGGTCTAAAACCGCATAGAACATCGTCACGAAGAGATCGCTGTGCGTATCGCTGAGAATGCGCCGGTTGGCTTCCCGCAAAGCGGCGGCAGGATCATACTCGTGCGCCGGCGCAAACGTGCGAATGAGCGTGCGGCTGAGGGCCATAAAGAGCGCCGCGCCCATCCCTTTGTCGGCCACATCGGCCACTAATAAGCCTAGTTTCCCTGCGGGCAAGGGAATAATATCATAGAAGTCGCCGGATGTCTCACGCGCCGGTTCCAGGGTCATCGAAAACTGCCAGCCCGGCACATCGGGGGGAGCCTTCGGCAAAAAGCTGGTCTGAATTTTGCCCGCCAACGCCGACTCCTGCGTCAGGCGTTGATAGGTCAGCGTGATCTCCGCCTCATACGCCTGGGCCAGAAATTCCTCCCGGTACGCCTGCGCCAGTGAGTCTAGAACATTTTGATACGCTTGCGCGCGATACAGGTAAGAGGCGATCTGGCTCGACAAGGTGCTGAGCACAGGCAGCCAATCGGTCAAGTAACCGTTGCCTACGGGCACATGCAAACCGATGGCTCCAAGACGTTGTTGACCATCGAGGGCGATGATAGGGGTGAGCACCAAATTGGCCGGCGCAGCGTGATTAGGTTCCCCGCGCAGGATGATAGGGCTGTCACCGCTCTCTTGCATCTGTTGCCACACACCGGCTGCAATGGCGTAGGTGGCGCGTGTGGGGCTGATCAAAACCTGGTCCGGGAATAAACGCACTTCAATCGGCAGGCCGCCGACAAGAGCGGGCACATGTTCGTTTAGCAGTTGTGGCAGGCTGGTTGTTCCCGGCGGCTCCAATAGCAACGCCCGCGCCAGTAACTCAAGCTGGCCGTTTTCTTGGGCCTGTTGCTGCGCACGCGTGGCGCGATGGCCGAGTTGGTGGGCGAAAGCGGTCAAAAGCGTGACGCTTGCCAGGAAGAAGACGTAGACCCCCGGCCCGTTTTGCGTATACAGACCGGCCAGCAACACCCCGAAGGGAGCCGGCAGTACATAGAGCAGCACCGCCGCCCGCGCGAAGCGTAAGCTCTGGAAAAGGAAACTCAGGCTCCCCCCATACGCGCCGGTAAAGGCTTGCCACATGAACACAGGCAGCAAGATCACCAACGTGACCCCGACGTAAACGCCTGTGGCCGATAGGGCGCTGACCAAATCACCGGAGGTTAGGCCGGGCAATGGCAATGTTCCCCCGTACACGGCCAGTCCGCTCAAGCCGGCCAGGGTGTCCCTACCGATGGTCAGCGTGAGTTGACTGAACAAGCGCCAGTTGTGATAGGTGCGGCTGAATCCCGGCCGCTGTCGCCAGGCCAGAGCCGCGGTCAGAACGTGGGCCAGCACGTCTAGCCAGAGCGCCAAAGGGCCGATCAGCAGCGCAGCCGACCAGGTGACCAGGCGCGCTTGTGCCCCGCGGAAATGATGATCCTGACGATTGACAATGTCTGAGAAGTCAAACCAGCCTAAGATTAGACGGAAGACGAGAAAAAGGAGGAGGCTGCTCCACCAGCCGGTGAGCAGGCCGAGATTGCTCTGAGCGCTTAACCAGATCACACCGCCCAGGCTGAGAACGACGCCCAGGCCTGTTGACCAGACTAGCGTTGCGCCTTCTAATTGCAGGTCGGGCTCAGCCGGACGCAATTCCGGCCAGACGCGCGCTGCCATTGCCAGCCACCAGGGGGGTCGGGAAGATGCAGGAGGCGCGACGGGCGTGTGAGAGGGGAGCATGATGTTCGGAGCAGAGGAATCGGCGCGGTCGGGCGTGAGTTGTCACCGATCAGACGAAGGTCGGCGTGATCGGCTTCGGTTGTCTGCCGTGGCGCCGGTCTGCCCGGTGATTAGGGGACTAAGGCCGTAATTGCTGGGGCGCGGCAGGCAAGTAGACATAGCGCAGGTTGAGAGGATATTCAAAGGGATAAATGTTGTAGCCGGCCATCTCGCCGATCAGGTACACGACGCTTTGTTGTTGATCCTGGATGCGCGTGCGCAATATGGCTTGGAGTTGGGTCAATACGGGCGGCGTGAAAACGGTGTGGGGGGTGTTGGCGACCAGAGCGAAATGGAGGGTACTCTGCGTTTCGCCGGGATCGGGATCATCCCACACGAGCAGGCGGGTGATGGCGGATGTGGGCTGAGCCGGATCGCTGGTGAGAGCGACCTCATTGGGCAAGTTGGTCAACCCGCCGTTTTTGATGAGGTCCTGGTTGTGGATGACGCCATCTGTGATGATGACCAAATCTGCCGGGTTGAAGTGGGGCGGCAGGTAGATTTCTGTGGGGGCGTCGCTATGGTGACCACGCCAGACGAGGAGGGCAAACTGTTTGTCGCGGAGAGATTCCTGGTAATAATTCGGCCGAATCGAGTGCCAGCTCAAGACACGGCCCGAATTGTCGGTTGCCATATCGTTGTAGACAAAGGAGTAGATGTCTCCCTGAGCGCGTTGAGGGTAGACCCACGCTAACACAAAGGGGTCGCTGGTAAAGCTGCCGTCGGGGTTGATTGCCGAGAAGTCTTCATCGTTCCAGGCATCGCCCGCTGTGACCAGACGCTCCGGATTGCCGTTCACATATTCATGATGCAAGCTGCGATACAAATCCCAATGCCATTGCGTGCCGGGGATAGGCGGCGCATACAGATCCACGTAGCGATCAGGGTTGGGGTAGCGCAACCGATCGCTAGTTTCCATGGCTTGGTAGAGGCCTTTGATGATGCGCACACTATCCTGAATTTGCTCGCCGCCGATTGACATGCCGAATTCGCTCAGGAACATTGGCAGTTGCAGAAAACGCGCCTCGTCGCGCACCTGGTCTAAATTGCCAAAGTAGACGGCATTGTCCACACGCGACCAAAGGGGTACGCCACTGCGGATGGCGTCGTAGAAATGAGCGGTGAAGACGAAACCTTCACCGGGCGGCTCATTCAGGTAACCGCCGCCCGTTGCCAGGCCGGGGATGTTGAGGTTCCAAAAGACTTGAGGCTCAGCGAAGACGAGTTTGTCCTGCCAACCTTGCGCGTTGAGGATGGCGCGCACGCGCTGGTAAAAAGGCCACAATTTCTCGTTGTCGAATTCGGCCGCTGTGTCCTGATAGCCGTCGCCGTAGACGGGTTCATTATACGGTTCTATTCCCAGGATATAGCGCCATTCGGCGTCGGTGAGTTGCGCCTGCACATAATCGATCGTCTCGGTAAGCTGCCACAGAAACTCGTCTTGCATATAGCGTGTGCCGGCCTGGGTAGGCAAGGGCGCGTTGTTGAAGAAATTACGATAGGCCAGGCGGATCGTCTCGTTGAAGAGGTTGTTCAGACTCCAATGAAAGCAAATGGGGCAGCTTTCCGGCGGATAGAGGTCGGGTGGAGTGATCCAGGCGGGCGCGCCGTTACCAGTGTAAGTTGAATCGGGTTGGAAGAGGTGGCGAGAGAACAGGTCGGTATGATAGTCAAGGATGATGTACATCCGGTTGCGGATGGCCTCGCGCATTTGCGCAATGATTTGGTCTAAATAGAGCGTGTCGAGGGTGTCTACGCCGGGATGGACGCCTTCCCAACTAAGAGTAAAGCGGACGACATTAACGCCGACCGTGCGCCGCATGTCGTCGAAGCCGCGTTGCGCGTCGGCCGTGCTTTGGAAGGGCCGGTAGCCGCTTTCCATGAGTTTGACGGAGCCGGAAACGTTCCAGCCGCGGAAGTAAGCCTCGCGACCCAGTTGATCGCGGAAGACTTTGTCGGTGAACGTCTGGCCCTGGTAGGTGACCGTTTTCTCGCCGATGAGAATCGTTTGGGCTTCGGCCGAATCGTCGAAACTCAAGGTGTGCGCCGCCGTTGCCCGCGCCGGATTGGCGCTGCGCAATACCAGGCTCAGCCCTAACAGGCATAGCCCCATGCCTAACCGCTGTAATCGTCTGGTCATGACCGATCCCCTTCGCACCAATCTTGCGTCGATCATATCACACACCGGAGACTGCCGGTAATGTGGGTTAGGGGTCTGCTAGACACACTTCAATTTGCCGCGAAAACTATGCTTTTTGATGATAACGTGGTAATCTAGATGATGTATAGCTTACCCCCTGGAAGGAGCCTCACATGCGTTTTCGCGGAATTGGCCTTATGCTGTTTATTCTTATACTCATTATTCTGGCATTCGTGTTTGCCAGAAGAATGCGGCTTCGCGCCAGACTCTCACTATTCGAACAGAACGTTGCCGGCTTGAACGTCGTTACGCCGATACAAACTCCGTTAACTGCTAAAACCGAAGCGGGGCCAGAGCGTGAACTGACTGCGGCAGCCCAGAATGGCTTGTACGCGTCTTTGAGTTCCACGCCGCCCATCAAGTTTGCGCAAGGCAATCCTGACCCTGACAGCGCTGCCGGGACGTATGGGCGCGTGGTCACTTTCGGCCGAATCTCTGCCCCTGGCGAGTTTCTTGGTTTGCGCACTGCGCTATAATCTCCCGGATTTCTGTTGCGTCTGCGCGACCGAAAGTATCAATGCCTCGTCGGTCATGCCTTGCCATCCCTTTAGCTAGGAACCACACACTTTCCCCTGTGTGTTACTCTTAGGCAACCTCAACCTACCCATTCAAGGAGTTGTTATGCGTTTTCATAAATGGAGTCGTATTCTGCTCGTTCTCGCCTTAGTTGGCCTGGGAGTCTGGCTTGTCACCCGAACCAGCCAGCCTGCTGTGGAAACGACGCTACACGAGCGCGCCGTGGCCGGCTTAAGCGCGGGTTCACCCAGGCTTGCCCCCTCCGCCCCCAATGGCGGAGCCGCGCAAGAGCGCGCGCTGGCGGCCGAAGTGGCGAATCCCGCCGACAGCATCATTGGGGCGCAGGTCTTT
>JAYRVN010000079.1:0-3908 GCA_041918535.1 Chloroflexota bacterium | reverse complement strand
TATTCGGCAGCCATACCAGACGGCTATGCGGAATGCGTTGGGCCAGCGCCGCTACATCGCGCGGCGTATTGCCGACTTCGCCCGCGCCATTGATGAGCAAGACGGGGCAGGCAATACGCCCCGCCCGCGCCAGACAAATGTCGCCGCCGGCGGCATGAATGGCCTCGGCCGCAGCTACCCAACCGGTGATGAGAGGAACCAGTTGCTCGACCCCGTGATCTTGCACAATGGCGGCGCGCCAGGCGGCGCGATCATCGCCCCACGCTTCTAGCGGCAGCCAGGCTTGCACGTCCGATAGCATTTCGGCCGAAACCACGCCCGACACCCCCCAGGCCGCCACCCCTTGCACCAAATCAGGCCGTTCCGCCGCCAAAATCAATGCGCTCTCCGCGCCGTCGCTGAAGCCCAGCAGCAGCACCGGCCCACACGCCAGCCGATCGATTAGCGCCGCCACATCGGCCGAATCCCGGTCATAGAAATCGGGCGGGAAGTCGCGCAAGGGCGGCCGGCTGCCCCCATAACCACGCAGGTCCGGCGCGATCAGGCGATAGTCAGTAGACAGCGCCTCCAGCACCTTCCCCAGGTGGCGGCGCGCCGTGCCGGTGAAGCCGTGCAAACAGACAACCGGCGGCCCGCTGCCGACAACCAGCGTCGCCAGACGCGCACCGGTGGGCAAGTCATAGTGAGAAACTCCCTCAGCCAACATAAACGACGCTGCCTTCAGAAACGGGGCTAACGCCGCCCAGCTTTCTGGTCGTCATGCATTCGTGCGCGGTGTCTGTGGGTGACGCGGCTCAGAACTGCCGCGACCAGGTCTTGGGCCAGCGCTCCACCACCACCTTCTTCTGCGTATAGAATTCCACGGCGTCGCGCCCTTGGGCGTGCATATCGCCGAAGAAGCTATCGCGCCAACCGCTGAAAGGGAAAAAAGCCATAGGCGCAGCCACGCCGACATTGATCCCGACGTTGCCGACGTTGGCCTCATAGCGGAACTTGCGCGCGGCCGCGCCGCTGCCGGTGAACACGCAGGCCATATTGCCGTAATCGCCACGATTGACGAGCGCGATAGCGTCTTCCACGCTGTTGGCATGGATCAAACTCAACACCGGCCCGAAAATCTCGGTTTTAAGCAGATCGTGCGCCGGCGGCACATCCTGCAAAACAGTCGGTCGCACGAAGTAACCATTTTCGTAGCCGGAGATTAGCGCCCCGCGCCCGTCTACCGGCAGACTGGCCCCACCGGCTACGCCGTGGCCGATCAGCCCTTCGATGCGGGTTCGGCTGTGAGGGCTGATGACGGGGCCGGTTTGTACTGCCGGGTCGAGACCTGACCCGACTACGCGATTGGCAGCCGCGTCACAGATAGCCTCGCCAAACGTGGTACGCGCTTCGCCGACGGTAATAGCAATAGAAGCCGCCAGGCAACGCTGGCCGGCGCAACCAAAGGCGCTATCGGCGACGATTTGCGTGGTCATGTCTACATCCGCATCGGGCAGGACGACAACGGCATTCTTAGCTCCGCCCTGGCACTGCGCCCGTTTGCCGTTGGCGGCAGCCCGGCTATAAATGTATTTCGCCACCGGGGTGGAGCCGACAAAGCTGACGGCGCGCACAGCCGGGTGGTCTAGCAACACATCCACCACCGCTTTGGCCCCGTGGATGAGGTTGAAGACGCCCGGCGGCAGGCCGATTTCTCCCACCAGTTCGGCGATTTTTTGCATGGTAAGGGGCACGCGCTCGGAAGGCTTGATCACACAGGTGTTGCCGCACGCCACGGCGTAGGGCCAAAACCAGAACGGGATCATACCAGGGAAGTTGAAGGGAGCCACGATGGCGCAAACGCCGACGGGCTGTCGGATCATGAGTTCGTCAATGCCGGGGGCGATGTCTTCGTTGTGATAGCCCTGCAATAACATGGGGATGCCACAAGCGACTTCGACGTTCTCGATGGCGCGGCGCATTTCGCCGCGCGATTCGGCCAAAGTCTTGCCGCATTCCAGGGTGATGGCGCGGGCGATGTCTTCAAAGTGCGCTTCCAGGAGGGCTTTGAGTTTGAAGAGGGGCTGGATACGGTCGGCAGCGGGAGTGCGTCGCCAGAGAACCAGGGCGCGCTCAGCCGCAGCGATGGCGTAATCGACTTCAGCGGGCGTGGAGAGAGGGGTGTAGGCCAGGGTTTCGGCCGTGGCGGGATTGATGACGGGGAGGGATTCGGCCGAATCCGACTCCCACCTGACATTGTCAATGAAATTATACACCGTTTCCATATCTGCACCGCCTATGCCTGCGCCGCCGGGTCGCTCACCTGAAGCAACGCCTGCTCAATAATCGCCAGCCCCTCATCCAACTGCTCGCGGGTGATACACAAGGGCGGGACAACGAAAACGATATTCCTGAAGATGAACGTGAACAAACCCTGCGCCCGCAAAAACGCGCCGAAGCGGGCCAAATCAAGCATGGGGGCGCGCGTCGCCCGGTTCGTCACCAACTCCAGGGCCGAGAACAGGCCGATAGCGCGCACATCGCCCACGCTGAGGTGATCGGCTTTAATCGCTTCCAGGCGCTCGGCCAGATAACCGCCCAGTGCGCGGGCGTTCTCCAGCAGTCCGTCATCCCGGTAAACATCAATCGTGGCGGCCGCCGCCGCGCAAGCTAGAGGATGCCCGCTATAGGTCAGGCCGCACCACAGCATCTTGTCATCGAAATAACGGGCGATCTCTTCCGAAACGATGACCGCCCCCAGCGGCACATAGCCGGAGGTCAACCCTTTGGCGGTGGTAATGATGTCCGGTTCCACCTGCCAGTTGTCCACGGCAAACCAGGCCCCGGTGCGCCCCCAGCCGCTCATAACCTCGTCGGAGATCAGCAGAATGCCATATTTGTCACAAATCTCGCGCACGCGCGGCCAATAATCATCCGGCGGCACGATCAAGCCGTTCGAGCCGGTCACGCCTTCCATGATGATGGCGGCAATCTGATCCGGCCCTTCGTACTGAATGATCTCTTCAACGTGCTGGATGCATTCACGATGGCAGGTTTGAGGCGTCCAGCCAAACGGGCAGCGGTAACAATAGGGGTCAAGGAAATGCACCGCCCCCGGCATGGCCGGCTCAACCGGCAAGCGGCGATAGTCGCCGGTGAGAGCAATGGCGCCGTGCGTCGCGCCGTGATAAGAACGATAGCGGGCTAGAATTTTGTGGCGGCCGGTGTAGAAGCGGGCGATTTTGATGGCGTTTTCGTTGGCTTCCGCGCCGCCCAGGCAAAAGAACGTCTTGTTCAAGCGCCCCGGCGCGACCTCGGCAATTTTGCGGCCGGCCTCAGCGCGTGACTCGGTCGCCATGCCCGGATGGGCAAAGCAGAGGGTGGCCGCCTGCGCCTGGATGGCGCGGACAACGGCGGGGTGCTGATGGCCGATGTTGACGTTCATGAGTTGGGAAGAAAAGTCGAGATAGCGCTTGCCGTCGGCATCCCAAAAATAGACGCCTTCGGCGCGCACTATCGGAATGGGAGTGACGGCGCTTTGCACAGACCAGGAGAAGAAAGTGAACTCTTTGTTGTCTTGAATAATCGTTTGGCTTTGCATGTTGATTCTGACCTTTGTGCTGCGTAGTTAAGTGGAAAGGAACAGGCGCAAGCGTATATCAATCGGGCGTCGCGGGCAATTTTTCCTCCGGGTTAGGCGTGAGAGATGGGGTTTCGGCCGAATCCAACCCCCCACCCCGCTCTGACACCGACCGCCAACTCACCATTGAGCCGACGATAATGCAAACGCACCCCCACCAGAGAACGGGTTTCGGCCGAATCGCCAGATACAAACTGCTCACGATCGTAGAGAATAGGGGCGTCAAATAAGAAAAGGCGGCCACCAAGACGACATCCCCCTGCCGCATCGCCCGATCCCATAGGCCATA
>JAYRVN010000078.1:0-35376 GCA_041918535.1 Chloroflexota bacterium | reverse complement strand
TGCTAGGCGGAGAAAGAGAACGCGCGCCGGTAGGCGTCAGCGTCGGCATCGAGCCAACCCTGCCCGCCCTGCTTGACCAGGTCGCCGGCTACCTCGACGCCGGTTATCGGCGCGTCAAACTCAAGATCAAGCCCGGTTGGGACCTCACCCCTGTGCGCGCCGTGCGTGAGCGCTGGCCCGACCTCCTGCTGCAAGTAGACGCCAATTCCGCTTACAGCCTGGCCGACGCCCCTCACCTGCGCGCCCTCGACGACTATGATTTACTGCTTATTGAGCAGCCCCTCCACCATGATGATGTCATCGAGCACGCCGCGCTGCAAGCGCAATTGCGCACCTCCATCTGCCTGGATGAGAGCATCCACTCCTTCGACCATGCTCGTTGGGCCTTAGCCATTCACGCCTGCCGCGTCATCAACATCAAAGTCGGGCGCGTTGGCGGCCTCACCGCTGCCCGGCAAATACACGACCTGTGCGCCGCGCAAGCCATCCCCGTCTGGTGTGGCGGCATGTTAGAGACCAATATCGGCCGATCCGTCAACCTGGCCCTGGCCGCCCTGCCCAACTTCAGCCTGCCCGGCGACATCTCCGCCTCGGCCCGCTACTATCGGCAAGACATCGCCGCCCCGAACTTTGTTTTGAACGATGATTCAACCATTACTATCCCTGACCTGCCCGGCCTCGGCGTGGACATTCTGCCTGATCAGCTTGCCCAAGCGCGTCTGGCCTACTGGAGTTCTCGCCCTTGATGTGCGCCGGTTGGATTTTTCGGCCGATAAACCTAACGCGCCATCGCCACGCCCACACGCTCGCCGCCCATGCTCATCCTCCTGACCCTGCTTTTTGCCGCCTTCATCCAGACCTCTGCCGGCTTCGGCCTCGCCCTCGTCTCCATGCCCTTGCTCACCGCCCAGATCGGCGTTCAGAACGCCGCCCCGCTGGTGGCTGTCGTCACCTTGCTGCCCGAATTCAGCATCCTGCTGCGCCACCGCCAGGCCCTTGACCTGCGCGCCGTGGGCCTTTTCGCCGCCGCTGCCGTGCCCGGCATCCCGCTGGGCATTCTCTTTCTCAGCCGATTCGAACCCGATTGGGTAACGCGCTTGTTAGGGGTTTTACTAATCGCTTACGCTCTCTACGCCTTACTCGCGCCGCGTCTGCCCACCTTACGCCATCCCGTCTGGGCAATCGGTCTGGGTTTCCTGGGGGGATTGCTAAATGGAGCCTACAACACCGGCGGTCCGCCCATCATCATCTACGGAACCTGCCGCCGCTGGGAGACCACCCAATTCAAATCCAATCTACAAGCCTACTTTCTGGTCACCAGCCTGCTCACCCTGGCCGCCCACCTGTTCGGCGGTACGCTCACCCCGGCCGTGCAAGCCCATCTGCCCGCCGCCCTCCTCGGCGCGGGCCTGGGACTGCTCCTCGGCTTCGCCGTCGAGCGCCACATCCCGGCGGCCCGCTTTCGTCAGGCCGTCTTTATCCTGCTTTTGATCTTGGGTTTGCGGTTGTTGCTGGCCTGAACGCGCCTGACCAGAGTGACCGTGAAATACGTAGGGGGCTGATCATTACCGCCACGGCAAGTCAAGCCAGGTCGGCGGCGTAGCAACCTTCGCACCATGTCATTGTTGAAATTCTCGTCCGCACTAGCAATAGCATACTTACGATTCTCGCCCGGCGTGGCGAGCCAGAAGACGCGCGCGTATACCGGTGAACACAAAATGGGCCTCGTTTTGGCGGCGCACCTCTTCCGCCTGTCCCTGCCGTCGCGCCAGGTAAGCGTCAAGATCGGCCGAACGGCGCAGATAGTAGCCGATCACATAATACACATCGGCCAGGGGAACCGATGGGTATTGTTGGGCGATTTCCTCGGCGGTAGCGCCATCGTGGAATGCCGCGACAATCGTATCGAGGGTCACACGGGTTTTGGAAACCCGAATCACGCCATCGGCGTCTGTTTCCAACGGAATCGTTGCGGTCATAGCAAGAGCGGCCATCGTCACATAACTCCTATGGCTGCATTGTAGCCTGTTTTGCTCAACCGGTCTATGGTAGGTTGCGCCAAGGATGCAACACCCCGGCAGTCTATTCCGCTTGCGTCTGCTGCTGGCCTGAACGCGCCCGCGCTTATTCAAGCTCCTGACTCGCCACTTCAACCAGCGTCCTCAAGGCCAGGAAGTGGCGTTCATCGTAAACAATAGCAACATCTTTGCCTAACAGCGTGAAGTCAATAGATAGGTCGCCTTTGCCGCCTTCGGCGTGCAAGGCAAGGCTGCGGATCTGTTCAAAAACATCCAGCGGCATTTCTTTCGCGGCATGACGCCACTGCGCAAAATGCTCGGCGCACAGGCAAATAGCAATGCCGGGATCGTCTAACCAACGGGCATGTTGGCGTTCAACCAGATAAGCCGCCGCGAAGAACGGGTGACCATCTCGCTTAGGCCACGTCTCGCCACAAATCTGACATTTCCCGCCATACCACTCCTGCAAAGAAACACGCACCGCCTCGTTTGGCCCTTCAAGCAAGGTGCGTTCTGTATGGCGACGCCGTTCTTCTGGCGTTGGTTCGCTGTCCAGGCCTTCCTTGTACGCCGTTTCAAGCCTTTCGCTACGGCGCTGAGGATTCTTGACAATATAGCCTTCATCTGTGTCTGATTCCATATCACGATCAAACTCCGTTGGCCCTGGCCGGTGGAAGGCAGCTCTAATCTCTGATACAAGATCAAGCCTCTGAATATGATCGCTCTGGTTCGCCCCAGTATCGACCTCGGGTCTACTACCGGGGGCCGCTTGCGGCGGCCTGGGTGCTTTGGTCGCATGTTGATCACCCGATGAGGCTTCAGGCCTCGGTCTCGACGGTTTGGCAACGTCTTCTTCGGAGATGGCTGAAGGCTGGCTGCCTCCAGAACGCTGCGGTGGTACATCATGAAAGGGGGTGCCAGTTGCGGGAGTAACAACTGCTGGTGGCAGTGTAATCGGCTCTAACTCGCCAGGCAATGTAGCTGATTCGGGGGCAGCAGAAGCAGTAGCACCGTGGACAAATAAGGCGCTTATCTCTTGGGGCACGCTCCAACCATCATGCCGAAGCCGGTCTGTGGTGGAGGAGCCTAATACAAGTTCTATCCAATGCGCCAAATCTTTATCCGTCTGATTTGGAAGCAAGCCTCTAGCAATGGCTTTGGCGAGCTGACTCTTTTCCGAATCATCACAGTAGATCAAGATATTTCTTGTGCGATCCCAAAAGGTTGAATAGGGGACTGTTTTTGACACCTTCAGCGCGGTGGTGCTAAGCCGAAATGACACGCTAACGGGAGAAGGCACCCTGGTTTCGCGCAATGAAACAAGTTGCGCAAAAACGCCCTGCTCTTGCAGAGTTCTATAATTAGGCTTGGGTTTCTCGCGCAGCCAGGCAGCGATCAGCTTGATTGTTGCTTCCGTCACAAACCGATTACTTGGCTGAGTCTCAGACGCCACTTCATCTTCCAAATGCTCGGTGACAGATTTGGACAACAGGGGCACCCCGAAAGCCTGGTAGAAATCTGACCAGTCACCAAAAGCATCTTTCGCAGGTTGCCAGGCATAAGGGACAACCCCCTCGAAAATATCGCGCCATTCCCCATCATCAGGCACAACGAGCATGGTCGGAAATTCAAAAGTATCCGTCTGGGTATAAAGTTTGGCGCTGGTTGAAAAGCGTTGCCACCACGGTGGCTTTGACCACGTACTAGCTATCGGTTTGATCGCCCGATAAAGCTTTTCCATTATCTCACGCCGCCGTTGAATATCGGCAATGGGCGCGACTTGAAACTTCAACCAGCGATCGGCAAATGATTGCTCATCGGCGCAACGTTTGACGCCTAGGCACCCAACAAAGAAGCCCTCAAGTTGAGGGTACAGCCCGGCAAGATAGGCCAAGTCATCGCCAAACACGGCGGATGCATCTTCCCAGACACACTCGCCGCTTTTGCGCCAACCGATCCTTTGTTGGCTATCTCTGACTAGAATTAAAGCTTCCGTGGAAAACTTAGCCTTAATTCTAATATCGTCATCATAGGGGTATCTAGTCCTGGCGTTAAGTTGTGTGTAGATTCGTTCCACTAACTCTGGGTTGGCATCGGAACGGGCGGAACACTCGCGCAGCAGAGAAAGCAGTTCATCCACCGTCATATCAAACCGCACACCAAGCAAGCGCAGAGTGCTTTCGGGCAATACATCCTCCTCCACATAGGACACTGTGTCGCCAAAAATCTCCTTAATACCTGGACTCGAAATGAAAGCTTGTGATGGGGGAACAATATATCCCCGTGTAGAGAGAAGCCAGGGTAGTTCCCTCAGGCTCTGGAGTATGCTTGAATCGGCATATGAAGTCTTCCACCCATGATGATAGTAGCCCCCTTGAGCCTTGAAGCCTAGTCTGTAGAGTTCCTCATCAGGCCAAGACTTGTTTTCAGGTACTTCGAGTAGGAAGCCAAGTAGAGATTGTGACAAAGATCGACTCGTCTGTGCTTCAGTGCCGTGTTGTGTGAGCGAAGATGGACGAACCCAAGACTTCACTATAGTACGATGTTTCTCAGTCTTGGTTGCCGGTTTTTCACACTTTTTAAAGAGAACATCTTCGGGCGAGCCATTCATCGCCTTCAATTTGCTCGTGTAAAGAATCGTGCGGAAATATGGGTATCGCTTGATTTTCAAGGCGTCAAACCAGTCGGCAGAGAATTTTTGGTAATCATTCGCCAACACCCAAAAATGCTCGCGGTCTTGAGGAGTTACCCAAATATGCTGCCAGCCAGCCTCCGGATCGAAGCCGTCGGGCACTACGATGTCTTTTGATTGTTTCCGCGCTTCTCGCAACAGCATTCTCTGTCCATCAGAGAAGATGACCGGGAGGTCTTGCCAAGGCAGACCTTTTCCACCCAATTTAGCCAGAAACTTGGTGGCCTCAACAAGCTGATCATCCTTCAGATCGGCATGGTCTTGTGTAAGCTGCGTCAGCACACGTTCGCAATAGCTCTTCATCGAGAAGGTTTGCACGTTGAGCAGATCCGTCAGCCACTTCTTGAGAGCAGCCCAATCTTCCTGCCCGGTGAGCAAACCTAGGAGGTCTTTCTCCAGAAAGGCTATTGGAACGAACTCAGATAACCAGTCAGGCCCGCCGGCAAGTATGGGTTGATCGGCTTCACTGCGTTCGAAGTAGACTGGTTGCTCCTGACAACTAGAGAGCCGTAATCCTTCTTGCCCGTCGTGGGCTATAGGGATAATTGCCAGGTTTCGGAGGTCGACCGGCTCGATTTTAAGCGACTTGAGGTATCGAAACAGCGCGAGAAACCATCCCAAGTCATGTTCTTGTACCCAGGCAGTATCCTGCAAGCAGGCCACAATCTCCGCTGGTTCAAGCTGTGTCACTCCAATTGTCTCTAACTGTTTCGCGAAACATTCTAACTCCGGGCGCACCAACCAGACTTCTTCGCGAAGGAAGTGGGGCAGTCGATCGGCCGAATCCAAGATAACGCGAAAGTCTTTATCACAGAACCGCGCCTCAGATGGCGCGACTAAAGCGCCTTCTGGAAGTACCAACACACATTCCTGGTCGGCCAGACGATCTTGTATAGCACAGATGATGGGCCTAAGGAACGGCTTGGAACTGCTCAATGGTATGGCACCATAAGCCGACACGCGCTCCTCAAAAGAGAAATCAAGGCGCGTCAATAAGGCCATAAATGCCTGTACGTACGTTTCGATAACACAATCCCGCAGCCACTTGTTCCACGGCTCGTCCTCATGCAATCCTTCACGAGAACTAACCAGCAAGAAATCTGCGTTAATAATAAAAGGCAGTCCGGTGTCTTCCCATACAGGAAGATAAGCAAACAATTTGTCTGATCGCTTTGTCGCCCCCACCGGTACGGCCACCGAGACCGGCCGTGATCCAATCCCGCTACGTTTTTCAGACTGAATGTGATCTGGTTTGGTGTACTCAACTTTGGTTAACCAATACTCTAAACTTTCAAAACGCTCCTGACTGCTTGCGCTACTCTTCAGATAAGTCAATTGCACCAACCTGGATTCGCCGACAGCCGCTTGGACGCGCTTTTCAACAAGCACGTCGTATTTCTGCTCTGGAAGGCGGACGGACACCTCAATGGAAGTTAGCTTTTTTAGAAACAGGATCGTCTCCGGCGCTATGTCGCGCAGCGCCGCTACAACATCTTGTACAGCGTTTTGACTCTTGTCAAGCGGCAGGATGATGGTGGTTTCCGTAGGGTTGATTCCAGCCGGCTCCCGTTCTACCCAGGCCGGCACAATGTAACCCAACCCGGTCTCCTCATCGTGTTCCGGCAAACGGAACTGAAACCCATTCGAGAAGATGTACGGGCACTGTGTAACGCGAAAAACGGATTTGAAGCCGATGCCTTTCTCGCCAATATAGTCTTGCGCCTTCTTCTTTGTGGATTCCCCAACCATGCACAGCGCCTTAACATGCTCATCCAGGAAGCCAGTTTCATTATTGTGCATGATCAAAACCTGCTCGGACTCTACATCAAGCGCCTGCCAATCGACCTCAAAACGCAGACTCGCTTGTTTGCTCGGTTCGTAGTCGTTATCTTCAGCGTTCTGAATGAGTTCAAAGATGAAATGGGTATCCTTGGCATACAGATCATTGGCTAAAGCCCTGATACTATTCAGTAAGCTTTTTCGCGGCGAGTCCGACAATCCTATGTACTCTCGTCGGATAGAAACAATGTACTCACGTTTGGTCATCGATCAATTCTCCACAACAATCAGCCCAAACACCACTGGCGCGGCGTGGATGTCGCCGCTATCAGCCGCTTGTTCCAGGTCGCGCAGGCGTCGTACGAAGTCGGCGTTGGCGCGGGCCAGTTCGCTCTGTTTCATCAGGCGGATTTTATCATTGGTGGCGCGGTTGAGTTGGTCTTCGATCACCCGGCAGCGCGCCGCATGGCTCACCGTCAGGCTGTGGATGCGGTGCTCAACCTGCTGGCGGTTGTCGGCGCTATGGTTGGCCTGCGCCGACCGCCATTTGTCGTAATGTTGGGCGTCCAAGGCCTCAAACGCCACCGGCTCCGGCAAGGCCGCTTCCAGGTTATCCGTCGCCGTCTGCAAGAGGGTGAACAAATCAGCTTCAAGTTCAGGCAGCGAAGCCACTGGCGTCAGCAGCTCTTCCGGCCGGACCCCCTGTTTCTGCCAGCGATAAATGCCAAAGACATAGTCGCCAGGGGGGAGCGTGGCGCTATGGACGGTCAGCGCGGTGTAGACCAGTTCATCCCGCGACCAATGCTGCGCCGCCTGACGCGTCAGTGGATGAGTGACCGATAAATGTGCCGCCTTCGGGTTTTCGGCCGCTACCGCCTGGTCGAAGGTGACCGATAGAAGCGGCGATCCCCCTTTGAGCCACTTCTCCCAGGCGCGCGCCACCGGTTCCGTCGAACGAGGCAGTTGTTTGAAATCCTCAAGCAACAGGGCGCGGGCCTCTTGACTGAGCCGCAATGTCTTGAGGGGTTTTTCCCCTAACAGGTATTCTTGCTCCGCGCCAAGCCGTTGCGCCAGATAAACGCTTACGCAGCGCTGCAAAGCTGTGGGGGATAGCCAGTAGCTTTCGGCCGCTTCGATCTCCTGTCGCCAGGTTTGACCGGGTACGTTAAGGCCGAAAAGCTCCGCTTGCCGGGCCTCAAGCGCCTGTTCTTCTTGAATCTGGCGAATGCCGTTATCGGCTAGTTGACGCAGCCGGCCCGCGCGTTCCTCCGGCGTCAGATCAAAGCGTTCGGCGATGTCACGCAGTTCACGCGTTATAGCCCCCAAGATTTCCTCGTTGCCGCCGACGGCATGTTGAAAGATGCCGATGCGCCACAGGCAACGCTCGTAGATATCGGCGTCCACTGTGTTGGGGGTGATGAAATTGATGATGGCTACTGTCGGGCTGCGCTGGCCGTAACGGTCAATGCGGCCGATCCGTTGTTCAATACGCATGGGATTCCAGGGCAGATCATAGTTGATCAGGAAGTTACAGAACTGGAAATCCAACCCCTCACACCCCACTTCGGACGAGAGCAGCACATCCAAGGCCGCCGCATCCTCTTTAGGCAGGGTGAAACGACGTCGCAGATCGGCGCGCGCCTCATCCGCGACATCGCCATGCACCAATCCATAGCGCAAACCGGCGCGCTCAACGTGTCGCGCCAGATAAGTCAGCGTGTGGCGAAACGTGCTGAACACCAGCGCCTTATTGTCGGGCAAGCGGTTTTTGTCGCGCAAGAGCTGGATGAACGCTTCCACTTTGGGATCATGGGGATCAAGCTGCTGCGCGCGCCGCAATAGCGCGTGGATGTCGTCGCGCACATCAGCGACAAAAGCGAGGTCGGGTGTCTCATCCCGGTCGCCGACCAGCATGAGTTCCAGGGTGTCGAGTTTGCCGGTCAGCATATCATCCAGGAACGGGGCTAGGCCATAGAGGCAACTGGCCGCCTGACGACGAATGGTACTCATCATGAATTGGACGTTTTGCGGGCCGTGGCTAAAGGCCAGTATTCGAGCAATGACGGCCAGCAGATCGTCATGAAAAGCTTGCTGCGTCGGCGCGAACGGCGTTGTGACCGTCTCCGGTTTACGGGTGGTGAACTCGCCGATGTCGCGGCGACGGGTGCGGTTGATCAGACCGCTGAAGGTGTAAAGCTGTTCTAGGGGGCGAATCAGCGCCACCCGTTCAGCCTCCACCCATGCTTCCTCTTGCAGGCGGTCATAAATGGTCTGAAACGCCGTTGTCTCCCTGAGAAACAGCCGCCCCCACTCTGTCTGCGCGGCCCTGTCCAGGCCCAAGCGCGCCGCGCGCGCCCAACCCGTTTCACCCGCGCGGCAAATCCGTACGGCCTCGTTGATAAAGCGGTTGGGTTCAGCCATCTGGGCAAAGCTAGCCCTGTCAATCACCAGGTCTGGTCGTAGAACATTGAGCAGGGTGTAGAGGTCTTCACTACCCAACTGGACAGGCGTGGCGGTGAGGAACAGCACGGCCTGCGCCTGGTCGCACAGGTAACGCACGCCCTGATGCAAAAAGGTTTCTGGGTTGCGGATGTGGTGCGCTTCGTCAACGATCACGAGATCGAATCTGGGCGGTGGGTCTAGGTTGAGCAACGCCGGGGTGGTGGTTCTGACGCGTCCGGTTCGGCCGAAAATCAGTTCCTCATTGAAGAGCGAGAAGGGCAGAATAGCCCTGGCATAGCGCTCCGGCCACTCTCCTTCGAGGTCGGTCTCCTGTAGGCAATAACGAAGACGCGGTCCATTCAGTTCTTCAAATTGCTCATCGAAGCGCTTCATCTCCCAAAACCACTTGCGTTCCGCCACCAACGCTTTAGGGCAGATAATAAGCACCGAGGCCAGATCCATGCGGGCGCGCAGTTCTTTGATGACGAGACCGGCCTCAATGGTTTTACCGACCCCAACTTCGTCGGCGATCAACAGACGTGGGCGGTCGGCGCGAATGAGCTTCAGCACCGGCCGATATTGATAAGGTACAAAGGTCACCCGTCCAGAACGGAGCGAGAATAGCGTCGTGGTTGAAGGCGAAAGCAACTGCAAACCGGTCAAATAAGCCTGTAATTGGTTTGCCTTCAGGCTGTGACGCTTATCAACCGCAGCGGGCGCGGCTTGCAACTGGCTTTCGTAGTAGACAACAGCCGCATTCTGGTAAAAGACACGATAACGGAATTCACCTGCACCGGATAATATCTCCATCACCGGCATGAGTTGCGCCGGATTGGAGCGCAGCGCCACCAAAGCGCCCACCGGGAACAACGGCGCACCGAGCAGCCCCGCGGTCGGGTCATTCGGCCTTTTGTCTGATGTGAGGGAGTCGTTGAAGCCATGGGCGTGGACCGCGGCCAACTGCTGCAAGGCGGCGCTTTTAATTGATTCGACAACCTGTCTTGAGGCGGGAGAGGCTTGTAGTAGCTCCAGGAATCGGCCGAAGGTATCCGCGTCACGATACACCTCGTCCGGTGGCGCGGTCTCTGAAGAGAGATACTCCCATTTGCTGCATACCCTTTGTAGCTCCTTTACCCAATTCCGACCTTCGCGGGGCAGCGGCAGTTTGTCGGATAGCTCGAACCAGTTCTGATCCAGCACGCGCAAGAGTGCGGCAAAGTCCAATTGGGCCAGCGTTGTGAAACCATGCTCCCTGGTCGTGCGTTGCTGCTGAAAGCTCAACCTCTCCATAACGTGCGCCGGCCACCAATCATCCGATAGTTCAGGCAGGTTCACACCGAGAAACTGGGCTAACTCTAGCGTGCCAATGCGGATTAGTTCGTTCATCATTATCCTCGGCTAACATCAGGGGATGGCACAGTTTTCCCCGCCGGGCCTTGCCTGGATTTGCAATAGCCCCAGAAACCGCTGCCCGGTGATTGGGCGCGGGCGCACGTAGGCGACATGGCTAGCCGAATAGGAAGCGCTTTGTGCAAAAACCTAATGCCCGTATTGCTACCACAAACAACCCCGGTTGCATTTGAAGCCGGCCGCCGCGGCATCAGTCAGCCGCCGGGCGGCGCCCTACTCGACCGACAAGATGTGCAATTTGGGGTGTGGCTGGGTCTCGTAGTTGCCCATGTGTAGCTTCAGACTAAAGCCGGGGGCCAGGGCGGGATAATCCGGCGTGTGGCGGCGCGTCTGTTCAACGGCAAAGGCCAGTAATTCCAGGAAACGCACTTGATCATGGCGCTGAAACGCCTCGGTGCTTTCAAAATGCTCGTAAGGAATGGCCAGCCAATGGATGGCTCCTTCCGGGTGGGCATTTTCAATAATTGCCAGACGGCGCGCCTCGTCACGCGCGATCACGACACCTGGCTTATTTCCATTGAGAATCTGACAAAAAACGCAATCTTTCATGGTAAGCTCTCCGTTTTCAAGGTTGTGTCAGGTCAGTGGTAGCAACTCCAGCGGGTTGACCGCGCCAGCGGTTGCCACAAACGCCGTCTTTTTGCCCAGGGAAACTCTGTTCACCCCGCCGCCCAGACGCGCCCGCCAACATGTCCGGGGAAGTGATCTTAATCGTAACCGCAGACCGCCTTTTTGTCATGTGGCATTTGTCATATGCTTGTCACGCCCGCCGGGAGCGGCTATGAAGTGGGTTTTGTGTTTCTCATCTGTATTGACTATGCGAATGGGTGTTGTGGGCCATGTGGCGAATTATGTCCGCAGATAGGACGCGCCGTTGACATCCACCACACATCCGGCCAGGAATTCCACCTCGTCCGCAGCCAGAAAAGCCGCCACCCGCGCTACCTCGGCAGGATAGGCCACGCGATTGAAGGGGCTTTGCGCGCGAATAGCCGCCCCGTGTGGGCCGGACAGCTGGTCGGCAGCCATGTCCGTCTCAACCCACCCCGGCGCGACGACGCCCACGACGATGTGGTGCGGGGCTAACGCCTGAGCCAGGGATTGGCTGAGGGCATTCAGGCCGGCTTTGCTGGCGCCATAGGCGGGAGAGGCCGGTTCGCCACGGAAAGCGCCGCGCGAAGAGATGTTGACAATACGCCCCCCACCCTGGAGCCGCATGTGTTGGGCGGCTGCATACATCAGATTGGCGACGCCGATCAGGTTGGTGTTGAGAATGGTGTGCCATTGGCGCTGCCATTCGGCGTAGCTGACTTCGAGGATGGGGTGCGCTTCATAAACGGCAGCGTTGTTGACTAGGATGTGCAGGCCACCCATCTGGGCGATGACGGCTTCAATCAGTCCGGCGGCGGCGATGGAATCGGCAATATCGGCCGAAAATATCCCATGCCCCCCACCCGACAGCAGCGCCAGCGTCTCGGCGGCCGCCTCATGTTGGCGATGGTAATGGACGGCCACCCGCGCCCCACCCCGCGCCAACTCCAGAGCGATGGCCCGGCCGATGCCGCGCGAAGCGCCGGTGACTAGAGCCACTTTGTCAGAGAAATCAAATGTCGGCAGGTTCATAGATCAAATCCCCAAAAGGGGCCGGCTTAGGCAAAGGCGCCAAGCGCAGCAGGCGTGTGTCCAATAGGGCACTGATGGACACTATAGCACACATAAACATACTGACACACACTTAGGTATGTTCGTGTACACACATTCGACATAGCGAGAATGCCTTTAACGGTGAATCTGCCGCTTGCCCGGCTGGGTGGGAATGACATGCCGGCCGGTCTCGATTTCATCCACGGCATAGGCCAATAGGTAGCGCACCAACTCATTCACCCCCACGCGCTCGCGGGCGGCTAACGTTTGCACGCGCGCGATGAGCTGTGGGGTGAGAAGATAGGTTTTGCGCTGGAGCAGGGATTCGGCCGAAACGGCCCGTCCAGGCGTCGCTGCCGGCGGCGCCACAATTGTGTCGCGCCAGCCGGGAGGCATCTCCGTCGGCGCGCCGCTCAGTTTATCCGCCAACTGGTTCTTACGCTTTGCCACGGTGCATCACCTCCTGCGCCAGGGCATGATAAGCCTGCGCGCCTTTGCTCTCGGCCTCATATTCATTCACGCTGACGCCATCCAGCGTTGCCTCCGCAATCCGGACATTGACCGGGATCATCGCCTCAAACAGCAGCGAGCCAAAGCGCCGCCGGGCCGCCTCCTCGATCGCGCCGGTCAATGAGTTACGACTGTCATACATGGTCAACACCACCCCGGTCAGCCACAGCGTCGGGTTGATCTCACGCACTTGCTCCACAATGGAAAGGAGCTGATCAATGGCCTTGTAGGCATAAGGATGCACTTGCAGGGGTAAGATCAACTCGTTAGCCGCCACCAGGGCGTTAATGGTGAAAAAACCCAGGCTGGGCGGACTGTCCACCAGAACCACATCGTAGTCAGCCACGATGGGCTGTAGGGCTTTGCGCAACTTATAGTTGCGATCAATGGCGTGGATATAGGCCAGTTCCGCGCCGGCCAGATCCAGGTCGGCCGGCGCCAGATCGAGCCGAGGGCGCAGTGGCACAATACAGTCGCGGATGCTATCAGGCCGGTTCATGCCGCCGTAGATGGTGGCGCGTTCTTCCATCGGGTTAAGTCCCCAGCCCATGGTCAAATTACTTTGGGGATCAAAATCAATTAGCAAGACGTGTTGACCGGCCCGGGCCAGTTCTGCGCCGAGATT
Organism: Chloroflexota bacterium; assembly: GCA_041918535.1. Lineage (GTDB taxonomy): Bacteria > Chloroflexota > Anaerolineae > Promineifilales > Promineifilaceae > DAOTXO01. The sequence goes on along the minus strand of JAYRVN010000078.1, from coordinate 22,256 downwards.
CTGCACCAGGGAGGTTTTGCCGACGCCGCCTTTCTGGCTAACGATGGCAAGAATGCGTGTCATGGTGTCCTCTCACATACAAAGGTGTACATTTGTTTACTAGTGTACTCAGTCGGGGGATAAAAAGCAACAGATTCGGGCAAACAGGCGAGGCGCTATGTCTGGTTCTAACTGGGCGCGCGGGCCGGCTGAAGCCAGGGGGGCTTTGAGGTGGGGGTAAATTAGGGCGAATTTTACCCCAAATACAGCCCGCCGTCGCAAAATCCTGCTCTTTTCAACAAGACGCCACCTCAACCTTAAAAACAGTTGACAATTGACCCGTTTAGGATTAGTATACTTACAAGTAGTATACTCGTCGGTATGCAGTTGGTTGTTTCAGGCGGAAAAATGGCAAGAACAAATTTCGTAGGACGTCACGAAGAGCTGGCCCTGTTGGACACATTATGGCGCTCGCCCCAGGCAACGCTACTAATTTTATATGGAAGACGACGAGTTGGCAAGACCCGTCTACTAACTCATTGGTTGAAACAACATAGCGGCCACGGCATCTACTGGGTAGCGGAACCCTCCTCGGCGCTTGATCAGCTTCGCTCCTTTTCCCAGGCCCTGTACAACTTCGCCACACCCGACGCGCCGGCTCCGCTCGACTTTACCTATGCCAACTGGGAACAGGCGTTGCGGCAGGTGGCTCTGCTAGCCTCCAATCAACACCTGGCTCTTTGCATTGACGAATTACCCTATCTGATTGATGTAAACCCGTCCATCACCGGCATTTTGCAAAAAGCGTGGGATCACTGGCTCAGCAAGTCCAATCTCATCCTGGCGTTATCCGGTTCCCAAATGGGCATGATGCAAGGCATGTCCTCCTACGAGGCCCCCTTGTACGGGCGCGCTACCGCGCAGGTGAAGCTCTTGCCACTGCCTTTCACGGCAGTTCGAGAATACTTCCCCAACTATAGCGCCGCCGAACGCATTACCCTCTATGCCATCTGGGGCGGCGTGCCGGCTTATTGGGAACGACTAAATCAGCAAGTCGGCATCCTGGACAACATTCGTGACCAATTGCTGGCCTCCAACACGCTCATGCAGGAAGAACCTCGGCTGCTGCTGCAAGATTTCATCAACGATCCCCACAATTATGTCGGCATTTTACGGGCCATTGCCGGGGGCGCCCACTCGACCAATCGCATTAGCACCCGCACCGGCCTGTCCAAAGGACACATCTCCAAATACCTCAGCGTTCTGCGCGACACCGGTTTCGTGGCGCGGGAAGTGCCTATCACCGAAGATGAGTTGCTGTCGCGCCGAGGTCACTACTACGTAACCGATCCCTATTTACGCTTCTACTACCACTTTCTATCGGCTTATCAGGCTAAATTGGCCCTGGGCGAACAGCAGGAATTGCTCGCCCACGTTGAACGCAATCTACCCGCCTTTATCGAGGATTCCACCTGGAAAGAGTTGTGCCGGGAATGGGTGTTGCGAGCTAGCGCGCGCGGCGAACTGCCCGTGTCTGTGCAAACGGTGGGGGGCGCTTGGGCGCGCGGCTACGACCTGACGGTGGTCGGCCTGGATGCCCAGGCCAAACATTTGATCGTGGGCGGCTGTCACTGGTCGGCTAACCCGGCCACCACCCACGAAGTAGCGACCCTGGTGAGCAAAACAGAGGCGCTCGTGCCCCCCGGCGAGGGCTGGCAGGTGTTTTACCTGGGCTTTGCCGCGCCGGGTTGGACGGAAGAGGCGCGCCGACAAGGCGAGATGCTGGCGCAGGCGGCAGCGGTGGGCCATACCTGGCGTTGTGTCGGCTTACGGCTGATTGACCTGGAGCAGTTGGATGCCGACCTGTCCCGCTGGAATGAATTGGCTCAACTGAGCCGGACAACCGGCTGACGGCGGGCGGCCAGGGATGGGTATCGGCCCGGGGCGGGTTCTCATCCCTGGCCGGCCGATGGCGTAAGCCGCGGTCGGCAGAAAGCAAAAAGCTAGATGGTGGGCCATCTAGCTGAATGACGATTATTCATCACCTGAATGGGCGCACGTTATTGGTCGTGATGCGCGCCCTGAGGCAAGAAGCCCTTCAGCCCTAGTTTTAGGGAGGGGTGGTTTTTGCCTTAATTCGTTAAAGTATAGCATAAAAGGTCGGCGTTGGCAACGTTCGACGCCTCGACAGCGGGCGCAAGCCGGCTGAGGAGGCGTGGGTCGTTGGCAAAGGCGGCGACCAAACAAAAAAGGCTGGATGTTAACGGCATCCAGCCCAAAGAGACGGAGTAAAAGCCACATAGTTTCACTGCCGGGGTGTTACTAGCACCGCCAGGCAGGGCCCCGAATGGGGAGGGGGATGTTATGCCCCTATGTGGCTCTTGAAGCTATGAACAGCATAACACAGAGTGATCCCGGCGTCAATGGATCACCCGTTCGTTTGCCCTGGGTGAACGGCGATTGGGTGACGCCGGGTCAGGCATTCCGGCCGGCGCCGGTAGAACATATTGCTGAACCTGCGTTCAGTTCCGCGCTATGGGCGGCAAATGCCCATTTGCAGCAGCGCCGCCAGGGTCTGGCGGCGCAACGCCGGCCGGCGGCGGCAGCCCCGACGACTGAGACGGTCGATCCGGCGACGCCGATGCCCGCTCTGCCGCCGCATTTGGGGTGGGGGTCGCGAAGCGCGCCGCGCGCGGGCGTCATTGAAGCCACATCGGCGTCATCGCTTCGCATAGTATTAGACTCTGATCCGCCAACAACCCCACAAACGCCGGCGTCGCCCGTGGCTATCCGGGCGTACCCCGCGCTGTTGACGGGTTTCCTGAAGACTGGGCAGGCGGCGACAGGCCGGGTGTGGTTGCTGGGGCGTTCGCTGGACACTTCGGGGCAGGGGTGGGTGACGGTTTCCACATTGCGCGAGGGGTTAACGGGGCGGGGATCAGCGCGACGGTTGTGCGGCTGGCGGCGGTTGCGCCAGGTGTTACAGGCCGGGGAGGGGATTTTCTGGCAACGGGATCGTTTCGGCCGAATCTGGTTCACCGGCGTCGCGCGTCTGGCTGCCCACCTGGGCGTCACGCGTCTGACCGGCCATCCCATTAGCCTGCCCGTTGATGCCATCCTGGGCGACATCGGCCATTGGCGCGCCCATTGCTACACCGCCTATCATAGCGGCCGCGCGCCGCGCAGCGCGCGCTATGGCGCGCCCATCAGCCGGGCCAGCCTGACCCGCCTGACGCGGGTGCCCGGGCGTACCCAACGCCACTATGAGCGTCTCACCCGCCTGGCGCGCCGTTCCAATCTGGCTGTGGGAGGGCGCGCCGAGGCCGCCGCCCGACAAGAACACGCCTGGCGACACGGCCGCGCCGTGTTCAGCCTGACCGATCGGGCCGGTCGGCGCGGTCCTGCCGGGGCAAGTTACCTGGCCTGGCGTCTGCCCAATCAATACGCCGCCGGCCATGCGGCCCAGGCTACCGGCCGGTGTAAGAAGATCAATCGCTGGTTACGCAACCCACAAACGGGCGGTGTAGCTGGAATCTGTGCTGACCTCGTTATCACAAGGGAGCGGGGCAACACACAGGCCGGCCAAACTGCCGTCGGGTCGCCCATCGGCGCACAATTACGCTATTGCCGCCACGCCCGCCACGCCTTACACACGCTCAAACGCACAACCGCCCCGGCCGTCTATTGGCCGGCGCCCCAGATAACCCGACAGGGTAGGGGGGTGTGGCATGTTGTGGCGGCCGGTCCATAGCCTCGGCAAGAGTTTGCCACGCTTCATAAGGGATTAAAGTGTTTCTGCAGGTTAGGGCTGATGGCGGAGCGGGCTAATCTTCTTTCAACCGGGCAATCCCTTCACGCAGCGCATGCAGCGCCGCCTGTGTACGATTCGCCAGATGGAGCTTGCTCAAAATGTTGCTGACATGGGTGCGCACGGTGCGCTCGCTGACAACCAATTTTTGCGCGATGTCATGGTTGGTCAAGCCTTCGGCCACCAGTCTCAAGATTTCTACTTCGCGATCTGTTAGCGGCTCGGTGGTGGGCGGCAGTTCCGGCAGCTTTTTAAGCTCCTGGATCACTTTCAGAGCGACCGACGGATGGAGGGACGAGCGCCCTTCATAGACATCACGGATGGCTTGCAGCAAATCTTGCGGCGAGGAATCTTTGAGCAGATAGCCCAGCGCGCCGGCTTGAATGGCTGGGAAGACTTCTTCATCGCCGCCAAAACTGGTGAGAACCAGGATATTGGCTTCGGGCCAGGCCTGCTTGATCTCTTTGATGGCTTCAATACCGCTGCGGCGAGGCATTTGCAGGTCTAACAGGATAACATCAGGCCGCAGCGCCAGCGCGCCAATGATGGCGGCGTCGCCATTATCGGCCGAACCCACCAGTTGCATTCCCGGCTCGGTGGAAAGCAGGGCCTTGACGCCTTCCCGCACAATGGCGTGGTCATCGGCATGGAAAACACGAATGGTCATGCGGCGCTCCTGGCTAATAAGGTAAAAATATCGGCCGATTCCTCCGCCTCTTTGATTTTATCCAGGTCCAACGTGACAAATACCCGTGTTCCCTGGCCTCTGGCCGAAGAAATCTCCACCGTCCCTTGCAAACGCTCCACCCGCTCTTGCATACTGGTCATGCCCAACCCGCCACTCTCCGCCAACCCTTCCAGGTCAAAACCATCCCCATTATCCGCCACCTCCAGCGTCAACGTTTTGCCCACTTGCGTTAGCGCCACTGAAACCGCCGTGGCGGAGGAATGTTTGAGCGAGTTATTCAGCGCTTCCTGAGCGATATGATAGATCCCCTCTTCGGCCGAAATCGGCAAATCCAGCTCGCCATGAATGGTCAGGCTTGATCGCACCCCGGCGCGCCGTTCGACCGCTTCCAGCCGCTGACGCAACGCCTTATCTAACCCCGCCTTTTCCAAAATGGATGGCCGTAAATTATGCACCAACAAGCGCATCTCCTTGATCGCCTGTTGCGCCGTATCGCTCACCCGCGCGATATAGTCGCGCGCCAGGTCCAAATTACCCGCCTCCAGATGGCGTTGTCCCGTTTCGGCAAAGAGCGTCAGGCTATACAGCGATTGGGTGACGGCGTCGTGCAATTCACGCGCCAGCCGGTTGCGCTCCTCCACCACCAATAATTGTTCGTTCTCGTGGCGTAGACGGGCATTTTCTATGGCCACGGCGATATGATCGGCCACCGAATCTAGCAAGGCGATGTCTTCCGGGCTAAACGGGCGTTTTGACTCCCGGAACACGCTCAGAAGACCCACGGCGCTGCCGCGCGCGTACATCGGCGTGAGTAACTGAGTCCGTTGCGTGCTACGACGCACCAGACTTTCCAGCCGCCAATCGGCCGAATCATCTCCCCACACCAACGTCTCTTCCAGAGCGGCTGTCCAGCCGGATAGCGCCGACTCAGCCGGCAATGTGTGCAAACGCGTTGCTACCGCCGGGGCCAGCCCTTGATAGCTTACCAGATAAAGGTGCTCCTCCGCTTGATCCAACACCTGAATAGCGCCGGCTGTAGCCCGCACCGCCACCAAGACCCGGCCGAGCATCTGTTGCAATACTTCGCGGATATCTAGCGACTCGGCCGCCACCGTCATCACTTCATACAAAGCCGACAGCTTGCGCGTGCGGTCGCGCACCCGCATCTCCAGCAGTTGGCGCGACAGCACGCGCTCGGTAATATCCGTCGCCACCATCAAACAGCCGGCCGGCTCGCCGTTTTCCACCCAGGGCGCAAACGCGCAATCCCAATAAAACACCACCTCGTTGCTCACCAGACGCAAGCCATCCACTTGCACTACTTCGCCGGCTAAGGCCCGTGCGAGATACGGCTGGAGAGTGGCGGCTGTGCCCGGCAGCATGTCATAAAAGTGAGCGCCGGGCTGCACCTGTGCTTCGCTGTGAGCGGCGATATAACCGGCCCAGGTGGGATTACACCGCCGCAACAGGAGATGGGCGTCAAAGATGACAATGGCCATCGGCATTTTGTGGAAGAAGATGTCAAGCATCGTTTGAGGAATGGTCATGGCGAAATCCTCAGCCGACCGACCTTCCCTGAGTCGGCGTTGCTCATACCAGGGCAATACCCGCTTCCGCCAGCTCTTTTTGCACCAAAGTGAGCAGGGCGGGGCGTGTCTCGGCCGCCCGACCGAAGCGGGTCTTGGCGGTAATAGTTAGTTCAATATGCTCTCCCATGATGCCCTCAGGGCTGATCACGCGCCAGGGTTCCAGGAGGTGAGGCAGAAGAGACATGGATTCACGATTGAGTTCTTGTAAGACTTGAAGGGTGCGTTCGAGATCGGCCGAAGCCACTTTAAATTTGACATCCGCTGCCGAAAAGCGCCCCCGGCTGAAATTACGCACCACGCGCACCTCACCGTTAGGCACAACATAAATCTCGCCGGTCGAGGCGCGCACGATGGTTTTGCTCAACGACACCTCTTCAATGATGCCTTGCACGCCGGGCAAAATTTCCACCTTTTCGCCGACGTCGTAGGGGTCTTCGAACAGGAAGCCGATGCCGGTCAAGAGATCGCTGACAATGGGGCGCGCCGCCAGGCCTAAGCCGGCGGCAAACAGGCCGACCACCCACACAATGGTATTGGCCGCGATGTTCAGAATGCGTAGCGCGATCACATTGGCGATGATAATGCTAAAGAAGGTGATGACATTGGCGATCAGTCCTTGCAGCGTTTTCAGGCGTTCGCGTCGCAAGGGTTGCTGGCGCTGAGCCACACGTGTGAGAATGATAAAACGGCGGGCGATGCGCCCGGCCAGACGATGCAAAATCCAGGTAGCCAGGTAGACCAACAAGATGCGAAAGAGGTAGCTCCACCAGACGGGGGTGGAAAAAAGGGAGTTGAGGAGTTGCATAAGTAACTTCTGATAATTGATCGGAGCCGTTTTAGCCGGTTAATCCTGGTTGTCTGCTTTGTCTTGCGCGAGTTACAAACCGGTTTGGAGCAACCCGTGACAGGTGGGGCGTAGAAGGATTATCGGCCGAAAATTTAGCGCTATCTTCAATATGACCAACCGTACCTCAATTGTATCTGTTTTATCGGCGGCGGAAACATCCGGTTAACGAGACCAACTACGCGCTGACGTGCACAAGTTTGCAGCCTTGACAGTCTCGGTGCCAAAGTGCTATGCTGTAAGTTGTTGAATAGGTAATTCTCTTAAGGTCATCGGTGCGCTCTCAATGCTTCAAGCAGAACTCCCCCTCAGGGCGGCTGTTGTGGCGCCGGCAAAAGCTGTAGGACAAGATTCTTCCCATCGAATCTGGAACAAGCATCTTCAATCTATCGTTTCATGGTTAGAACGGCGCGCCAATGAGCGTTCGCCATAAGTCAATCGAGGCGCTGAGGTTTTCATTCAGCCCTTGATTTAAGATGGAGGTTTGAATGTCCCGCAAAATAGGCTTCTCTCTGTTTGTGCTGACCGGCATTTTGCTGTTGGCCGCGTGTAACCCCAAGCCAATCAGCCCAACATCAGAGGCAAACATGCCTAATCCCGCTTCCGTTTTCTGCGAGCAGAATGGCGGCAGATTGGATTTACGGCAAGATTCGTCGGGTGGGGTTCAAGGTGTGTGTATTTTCTCCGATGGAAGCGAATGTGATGAATGGGCTTACTTCCGTGGCGAGTGCGCGCCCGGGGATAGTCTGGCGACGGCTGCGCCCACCGGCTCGCCGGCAGTGACCGAACCCGCGCCAACGGCTACGGCCGAATTTGCCGACGATGGGTGGAAAATCTATCGGAACGAAGAGTTCGGCTATAGTTTTCATTATCCGGCGGAGGCAAATATCGTCATGAACGACGATCCGCTCGGAGGCTTGTCTATTGTTGGGCCTTTGGTGGCGGGCGAGAATTGGCCGCAAATTAGCCTCAGCCACCCTGGCGACCGTGAAGAGTACCGCCCGCCGGAGGGTGTAGACCTGTTGCTATGGCTGACCGACCACAACCTGCTGGGCGAAAAACGGCAACCGGACACGCAAATCGCTGGGAGTACGGCCATCCACTTTCGGCATGATCGCAGCCCGCAATCTTATGCCGATGACCGCTACTATTTTGCCAGGTCGGGCCAGTTGTACCTGATTGTGATAGGCCACGCCGGGGATAAGGAAGACTGGGAGCTGTATAACCGCTTTCTGGAGAGCTTCCAGTTTGAGGAGTAGCCAGGGATGGCTGGCGGGTGAGACGATTGGGTGATTAGGCAAACCGCTTTCTAGCGGGCGCGGGTGATGATGACGGTGCGATCAACCAGTTGAGCCAGAATGCCTTCGGGGGCAATGACGGTGGGCGTGAGTTCCAGGCTTTGGCCGGGCGCGACTTGGCGCGGGTCAAGCGTGACTTGCACCAGATCGGGGTCGTTCTGGATGGCGTTCAGACTGGGTAAGGGGCCGCTAAGGAGGAGTTCCACTTCAGGTGGGCTGAGGGTGAGGCTGAGGGCTTCGGCGTGGAGGAGTTGAATCGGCCGAATCAGCAACAAATCCCCTAAACGCGGCGTAACCTGCACAATAACCGTCACGCTATTCAGCACATTGCCGTTGGTGTCCACCGCCTGAATGTCGGCCGGCAAATCCAACGGCACATCCTGGCGTAGCTCCCCGGCCGCCGTGCTGATATCCACCGGCAGCGTATCCACGAACCCGCTAATATCTGCCAGCACGGCCGGATTGCCGCGCAAGGTTGCCCCAATCGGCTCCACGCGCAGGCCGCTCAACCAATACCCATCCAGCGGCGCGCCGACCGTTACTGCGCGAATGCCCACATCCATAGCATCAATGCGCCGGCGCACAGTCACACTGACCCGCGCTTGCGTCACGCTGAGCGTTACGCCCGATACCGGTTGGTCTTGCGCGTCGGCGGGCGTCAACAGGCGGGATGCCGTCAGCGAACTGGCCGCATTGCTCAAGGAGAGCGTGGCTTGCGCCTGTGTAACCCGGTTGACTAACGGCTCCGGCCCACTCACCTGCACTTCACTGGGACCGGCAACGGGCGACCCGACCACTTCATACGCTGTGGTGAGCGTTTCCTGATCCGTCAGCTTGACGACAACCGGCACAGTGCGGGTGATGACGGCGGACAAGCCCACATCTACGTCGGCGGGGTATAGACTGAGGATGCGCACTTCCGGCGCGCTGGTTTGCACCTTGACCGGCAGCCGATACAAGCCCGGTTGCAAACCCGCCGCCGAAACTACTGCCTGAAAGCTTTCGGCGCGCAAGGTGGGCAACTGATCGGCGGTGGTCTGAATGTTGAGGCTGATGGTGGTCGGCAGCGGTTGATTCAAGGCAGTTTGAGCCGGCAGATCATCTAGCCGCAGGGCCACCTGGTCAATGCGCACGCGCTGGGTGGGGTTGGTTTGCTCAATGATGATGACCCAGGTGAGTAGCGCCAGGATAGCAGCCAACAACAAATAAGTGGCGTGAGAGAGGATTTGCCGCAGACCGGGCAGCGAGAAGCGGTGGCGCACAGCCGCCCGGCGTCTTTGTCGCCAACCCGTTTGGGTCAGGAAGTCAAATAGAGCTTGCCGCAGGTGAGGGCTGTCCACCTGGGTTTCCAGATGACCGTGGTGGGCCAGGGAGACGTCGCCTGTTTCTTCGCTGATGACGATAGTCAGGGCGTCGCTTTTTTCGCTGAGGCCCACGGCGGCGCGATGGCGTGTGCCCAGGCGACGGGCGGCAGATTGCAGCGGTTTGGGGGTGAGGGGTAGGATGCAGCCGGCGGCGATGATTTGTTCGGCGCGCACGATGACGGCGCCATCATGCAGGGGGGTTTTCTCGTGGAAGATGGTTTGCAGCATTTCGGCCGAAAGCACTCCCACCACCGGCACGCCGCTGCGAATGAAATCATCCAGCGGGACATCCCCTTCCAACGCGATCAAAGCGCCGGTGTGGCTGGCTGATAGGTTTTCCACGGCGCGTAAAAGCTGGGGGGAAATGCGCTCCACCAAACGCCGCCGCAGAGAAGGGGTCAGGCCGGCGGTGCGCCCTAAACGTTCCAGCCATTGACGTAGTTCCGGTTGCAGCGTGATGGGCAGGGCGATGAGGATGGCAACGATGCCGGCTCCCAGAACGGCGTCAAAGGTGGGCAGTGGGAGGATGATGGTGGTGATCAACAGGGTGACGGCCAGAATCAAGACACCCCGCACCAGAAAGGCAGCTTGGCTTCGGCGCAACAGGTTCAACAGCATGAAATAGGTCAGGGCGACGGCTAACAGGTCCAGCCCATTGCGCCAAGTCAGGCTTGACCAGCGAAAGGAGAAGTCACTCAGCCAGGTTTCCAGAAAAACAGCCATCTATTTTAACTCCGCTTATGGGCAGCACACACAGGGACACACAGGTGTACATAAGCGCACATCGGCGTACATGTGAGATATTTCCCGTTACACCGAAGGCATGAGCGGCCGGCCGAGGCTATCGAGGGGCAAGTCGAACTGCCCCAAAATACGTCGGCGTAGTTTGGCAGCCACTTGGGCCGCCGATCGCGTTCGCAACGGTATTTGGCCGCCGGCCATGAGGCCATGACCGCCGGCGCTGCCTTGACGGCCAACGATGGTTTGGGCCAGCTTGCCGGCGCCGCCGCGGACGTGGCGTGTGCGGATGGAGAGGTATAACGTGTTGTCAAAGTTGCCCAGGCAGATGACCCACTGCACGCCTTCCAGGCGCAGCAACCAATCAGCCACCTCGGCTGTCCAATCGGGGTAGGCCATGGGGCCAATGTCGGTGATGAGTACATCGCCATAGCGACGGGTGGTTTCGAGGGCGGCATGGAGAGCGAGAAAATAATCGGCCGAAACTTGCGCCTGTTCGATCTGATATAAACCAGTCTGATCCACAAACGGTTGCAACTGCACAAAAGCCGCCACATCCGCCTGACTCACCCGACGGGCCAGACACAGTGTATCGGTTTTGATGCCGTAAAACAGGGCGGTTGCCAGTTGTTTGGTAAACGCTAACCCGACGCTGGTGAAATATTCCGTGATGATCGTCGCTGTCGCCCCAATTTCCGGCCGTAAATCCAGATAAACGGCGCTGGGTTGGCCGGCGATGGGATGGTGATCAATCGCGCCTAGCAGGCGGCTGGTTGCCCGCAAGGGATTGTTGCCGACTGTCGGCTGTGTATCTACCAGGAGTATGGGATGTTGATCGGGCAACGCCCCGATCAGCGGCTCCAGTGGGGCGTTTAGATAAGTCGCCAGCGCCCTGTTCTCGGCTCGGCCGATGATCCCCCCATACACGATCCGACTAGGCGCCTGAAAAGCCTCCCGCAATAGATAACTCAAAGCCACGGCGCTGGCTATGGCATCGGGGTCTGGGTCGTTATGCGGCACGATCAACAGATCAGCCTGCCCACGCACTGCCGCAGCCAGACGCTCCAAACGTTCAACGCTCATGCGAGGGATAGGCAATAGGCGGGTTGCCGGGTTTGACGCAGGTCAAACAGGGTCAGATACACGTTGTAGGCAATTGAGATAGCACAATCAGGGATTCACCGCCAGACGTTGAATGCGGCGCTCCAAATAAGCGGAGAAGTAACCGGCGTAGCGCGCCTGAAGTTCGGGGATTTGCCAATCGTTGCCGGTGACATGACCGCGACAGTGGGGCGCGCCGCAGCCACAAGGGAACTCGTCGTAGACTGACCCATCGCACATAGCATAATCGAAGCAGATTTCTTCGCCGGGCGCAATGTCACGCATAGCCACAATGGAGATTTGCCCCATGATGCCGGCGTTGGGGTCGCAGGAATGGTTGACATAGTCGGCATTGCTCAGGCGGCCGATCTGGTAAAGGCCTTCGTCTACCTGAACGCTATGGCGGCGTTTTTCGGCTGGGAGCGCCATCAGTTGAGCGTAGGTAAAGATGTCGCCGCCCCAGACAACGAGGAGTTCGCCGGCCTGGAGGGGTTCACAGGCGAAAACACCCATACCGCCCTTGTGGGGCGCGGCGCGGGCTTCTAGTTTAGGGGAGAGGTAAGAGGACATATTGATTTTTTCCTAACCATGCTTAAGTTGTTGTACGGGAAGGTGGAGCGGAAGCGCTCAGGTTGAGGCGACTAGCCACCGGTAGCAAAATGAAAGGCGGAAAACTGTCTCCAGTCTTCCGCCGTCGGCGAACCAATCACCCAAACGGAACATCTCGACACGACCTGTCGCAGATAAGACGCTCCATCCCGTTGTCTGCCGCCTAGCGGCGTGGCAATTACTCAATGACCGGGCTACCTTGATAGGGATCGTTTCGATAGGGTCGTTCTTCGTCGCGGTCTCGATCGATGTTAGCCCAATAAAGCTCGATCGGATTGGCTGAGACGACCTCCGAGATTTCACCGCATTCAGGACACGTCACGAATTGGCCGCGCCTGGGCGGTTCGTAAAACCGAATACCACAACCACAACTGGGGCAATAAGCGACTTGGGTAACGGTAGCATTGGTCACTGACGCGCTCCTCCGGGCGAACGATCCGGGTCGCCAGGCATCCCGCCTTGCTCCCATCCGGCCGACATGTCGGCGCGGCGGCGCGAGGTGTTAGAAATCGTCGTCGTCGTTGTCATCGTATTCATATTCGAACTCTTCTTCGAGTTCTTCCTCGACGTCGAGCGCCCATTCCAGTTCGATGGGGTCCGTTTCTACGACCTCCAGATGGGCGTTGCATTCGCGACAGACGACAACTTGCCCTAAGGACGGGCGTTTAGAGAAATAAACCTCAGAATCACAGTCCGGACAGTAAGCGGTTAGACCAACAGGTTTGCTTAACATAAAGACCACCCTTACGTTTTACGGTTGAAGCGCCATATACCCCACCAGGTCACGCCCGGTCAACCCGGGCAAGGGGCATAGTTGGCGCCGAGCCACTATATTCCATGTTTATTGTAAGGAGGCAGTGAGAGGCGGGGAAACGGCTAAATGACGCAAATCCTCTACGTCATTTGACTTGGAAGTGTGGTGTAATTAGTTTTATGGGAGGTGGTGGTGGTTTCGGCCGAATTTCCTACACCTCGTTTGTCAGATGACGGAGGCTCACAACCACTTTTTGCGCCGGAAATACCACAACATCGTCAGCGTAATCACCAACATGAGTAACAACAGCACCGGATACGCCGCCGGCCAATGTAATTCAGGCATAAACTCAAAATTCATGCCGTAGAGACTGGTAACGAAGGTCAGCGGAATGAAAATGGTGGCAATCACGGTCAGCACCCGCATCACCTCGTTGGTGCGATTGCTCACACTGGATAGGTAAACATCCAACATGGCCGCTAACACTTCGCGGAAGGTCTCAATCAAGTCAATGATCTGCACGATATGATCATAAATATCGCGCCAGTAGGGCAGCGAGTTTTCGGTAATCACCGGCAACGTTTGGCGACTGAGTTGGATCAACACTTCACGCAGCGGCCAGACGGCATGGCGCATAAAGTATAATTCACGCTTGGATTGGTATATGCGTGATAAGGCCGTCGGCGAGGGATTGGTTAAAATCTCCTCCTCCAGCACCTCGATCCAATCCCCCATTGCTTCCATAGTCACAAAATAGTTATCTACCACAACATCCAGGAGGGTGTAGGCCAGATAATCGGTGCCCCCCCGACGCATACGCCCCCCCTCATTCCGCAAACGCTGGCGGATGACGAGGAAGTCGTTAGGCTCTTGCTCCTGCCAGGAAACCACGAAATCCTCACCGAACCACAGGCTAACCTGTTCACTTTGCAGTAAATGTTCATGGCTGTCCCATTTGAGGGCGCGAAAGGTTAGAAAAAGATGGCTGTCAAACTGATCTAGCTTGGGGCGCTGGGTGGTGCTGAGGACATCTTCCTGGGCCAATGGTGGAATGTGGAAGGCTGCCCCGATCTGTTCCATCAACCCGGTTTCATGTAAGCCTACCACGTCTAACCAGGTGATGCCGGATGGGGCGCGGAGTTGGCTCTCCAGGGCGTCGGCCGGGAGTTCCACTTCGTCCAGATGTTCCGCCGTGTAGTTGAGGCGACAAACACGCGGATTCTGCATTTTGCGCCGACCGGTGTGAATCAACGTGCCGGGCGGGGCGCCGATCTTTTCGGGGGGTCTGGTTGCGCTGTGCATGATTGGGTTCTCGGAAAATCAAACGGCAAGACAAAATCGCGCCCGCCATAGAGATCGTTGGGTGATGGGACGGCGAAAAAGCCGGCCGGAGAGCGTGTTGCTCCCCAGCCGGTGGGCATAGACAGGCTCGCTACTTCTTTTTGGCCGGCGCGGGTTTGGGGGGGGGCGTCTTGCTCAAGGGCGCGGGCGTCGGCACATTGGGCTTCTTCTCCTGCTTCTTCTTTTGGGCGGGTTTTTTGCCGCCTTTATCGGGCATGGCGTAATAAGTCTTTGGCATGGCAATCTCTCCTTGAAAAGAATTGAAAGTTTGGCCCTAAGTGTAATCAGAGGCGACGATATAGGCAATCGGCCGAAAATATGCTCTTCTCTGCCTCAAATTTACTCGCGTTCCAGCTCTGGCGTCAAGCTGGCGTTGACTTATTCGGGTAAATCGGTGGTTAATCGTCCAACCTCTGCCGCACCAATGGCTTATAATAGTGATGTGAGTCATTCTCTTACGGTTACGCGCCGCAGCGAATACCCACAGGGATAATCTTAACCAATCTCTACCGGCTTAACCAGTGCTGTATGCCTTTCTCACGGGGATTCTACGATTACTTGAGGTTTGTGAAGATAATCGTAGTGCTTGGTTGGTTGGTGGCTTGCGGACCGTCGGCGATCCCCACGGCCACGCCGATAATGAACGCGCCGACTGCTGTCACCGTCGAACGGTTGGCAACGCCAACCTTGATTGTCCGCCCCGTTTCCCCTGTCGATCCAACCGTTCAGCTTGCTCCGACGCTACCTGCCGCCGTCACGCCGGTTCTCCTGCAGACGCCGTCGATCCCCTTGCGCTTGGCCCTGACGCCGGGCGCGGCGGAGATGGTTCTATCCGGCGTAGCGATTGCGCCTTACGGCAACAGCTATCTGTTTTCGGCGCAGGCCGGCCAGAAGATAACGCTGGCTGTCGATTCGGCCGAAAATGTAGCCAATTTTGAGCTGGTGGGATTGAGCGACGGACAGCCTTATAAGCGCCTGGTGAATGAAGATCGCGCCTGGAGTGGCAGCGCTGCCGTAACGCAGGATTATTTACTCACCGTCAACACGCCGCAACAGGTTACCGATTACACCCTGACGCTGACATTAGGCGCTGACGGGATGCCGCCCGCGCCGACGCCGAGCGCGCCTGTGGCGCAACCAGTGGCGGCGGCGGCCTACATCAGCCTGGCCGGCTGGTCACCGGATAGCCAATGGTTAGCCTACTGGCTATCCAGCGCGCCGGAAGTTGAGGCGCAGGCTGCCTACGGTATGCCGGGCGGCGCGTTGTACTTCACCAATATCTATACGGGGGAGCTCTGTCCCACCACGTTGGTCACCCAGCGCGAGGGCGAGGCCCGGGTGAGCTGGTCTGAAACCGGGCAGGCGCAAGTGACCTGGCCTACAGGGAGTGTGGTCGGTCGGCCTTGCCAGAGCGCCCCCTTTGCCCCGGCGTCGGCGGGCGCGCCGCTCCCGGCTGCCGCCGATCCGGCCGTTTCACCCGATGGGCGCTACCGAGCAACGACGACGCGAACGGCCGACCAGGCGGGCATTCTGACGTTTGAGACGCGCCTGACGGCGCGAGACGGCGGCGCGACATTGGCGCAGGCGACCTGGCAGATTGATGAGCGGCTGGGCGATTATGCCGGTTGGCTGGGGGGAAAATGGGCCGGCCCGACGCAATTTGTCATTGAGGAGACGTTGACGCAAGGGCCGTTGGTCTTGGATGTGGCGGGGCAAGTGACGGCGATAGCGCGGGATGTGTTGGGCCTAGTGAAAATCCCCTCGATCCTGGACGCCGAAGGCTATCAGTGGCGGGCCTACACGCTCCCAGGGGCCACATCGGACGCGTATCATTTGTTATTATCCGGGGTGGGGTTGGAGGGAAATTTTCCGCCGGTACGGGTGTTTCACGCGGAGAGCGGGGTGGTGGAGATGTTGCCGTACCGGTATGGGTGGGAGAGGCCGGTTTCGGCCGATTCCCGCTGGCTTTTACTCGACGAACGCCTCAACCTGAACGGCTATGAAACGCACGTCCTCCGGATACGCCTCCTCGAAGAAGTCGGCGGGGCCTGGCAACCGTTGGCCTTTGATAGTGATAGCCTATTGTGGTCGGACGACGGCGCGCAGATTGCCTTCACCCAGGCAGAGCGCCGATTGGTCCGCCAAACCTTTCCGGCGGGCGAAGCGCTAGGAGCATGGAGTACCGACCCATATTGGGTCAGCCCCATCCGTTTCTCCCCTGATGGTCGTTTTTTGGCTGCTGTCGGCAACCGGCCGGGAGAGTGGGCTTACGGCCTGTTTGTCATAGGAGAATCCCCATAGATGAATCGGATGTTGTTGTAGGGCGTAAAGCGTTAAACAGATATAAGCCTGACCGCAATCTGGCGATAGGTCGTTTGATCGGCCCGACGCCAGGCATCCGGGCAGGCGCTAAGAGAAGCTTTGCTAAAGGAAGGTCACGATGCTTACAACCACTCTTTCCCTTCTCCGGCGTTGGGGCCGGCGAGGCGTGATTGCGCTACTGTTATTGGGTGTGGTGGTGTGGGCGCTGGGTTCGGCCGAAATTCAGGCCCAAACCCCCCCATCCGCTGCCCCTCTCGCTGCCGGTCTCTCGCCGGCCAACCCGTCAAACAAAATTGATGCCGACGTACTCGACGCGCTTGAAACAGCCTCCGCGGCCGACATCTTCATCGTTCTGAGTGAACAGGCAGACCTCACCGCCGCCACTCAACTCAAGACCAAAGCCGAAAAAGGCCAATTCGTGTTCAGCGCCTTGCGCGCGGTCGCCGATCGCGCGCAGAAGCCCCTGCGCGCCTTCCTCGACGCTCAGGGTGTCACGTATACTGCCTATTACATTAGCAACAAAATCTTCGTGAGCAATGCGGGCGCAGGACTCATTAACAGCCTGGCTGCGCGTCCCGATGTGGCGCACATCGTTGCCAACCACACCTACCAGTTGCCCGCTCCTCAACGCGACGCCAAAACGCCCCCTACTACCCAGGCCATTGAGCCGAACCTCAGCTTCGTCCATGCTGACCTGGTGTGGGACATGGGCGTCACCGGGGTCGGCAGCGTCGTGGCCGGCAACGACACCGGCATCCAGTGGGATCACCCCGCCTTGATCAACAGCTATCGCGGCTGGAATGGAACCACTGCCGACCATAACTACAACTGGTGGGACGCCACCGGCACATACCCCACCGTTCCTGGCGACGGCTACGGCCACGGAACCCACACCACTGGCACGATGGTAGGAGACGACGGCGCCGGCAACCAGATCGGCATGGCCCCTGGCGCGCGTATGATCCATTGCAAGAATCTCACCGACGGCGGGTGGGGCACGGATGAGGACATCATCGAGTGCTTCCAGTGGGACCTCGCCCCCTGGGATTTAAGCGGCGCCAACCCACGCCCGGATATGGCCCCGGACATGCTCAACAACTCCTGGGGTGGGCCGGGCGGCAGCGCCGTTTTCATGCTGGAAATTGATGCTCTACAAGCTGCCGGCATCCTGGTGGAATTCTCCGCCGGCAACGCCGGGCCGACCTGCGCCTCATTGGGTTCCCCCGGCGACTTGCCGCAGGTGCTCACAACGGGTTCCGTCAACCACGCCGACCTCTATCCCGGCACAGTTAGCTTTTTCAGCAGTCGCGGGCCATCCTTCTTCGACCCTACCGGTTTCATCCCGGATATTATGGCCCCTGGCGAGAATGTGCGTTCCAGCTTGCCGGGCAATGGCTATGGCACCAACAGCGGCACAAGCATGTCCGGCCCCCACGTCACCGGCCTGGTGGCTCTGATGTGGTCGGCCAACTCAGGCCTGCGCGGCTTCATCCCGGAGACGCAGCAATTGATCATGCAGACGGCTACGCCATTAAGCGGCCAATTTGGCTCCAATTGCGGCGGCGATTACGACACCGGCCCCAACAATGACTGGGGGCATGGGACGATTGACGCCCTGGCCGCCGTACAGGCCGCTGTCCTCTTCGGCAGCCCCGGCACATTGACCGGCGCGGTCACCGATGCCGTCAGCCAGTCGCCGCTGATCGGCGCTGAGGTGACGGCGGCCCTCTCCCCGGATGTCGTCTGGCGCCGCCTGACAGACGCCGACGGCGTGTACAATTTGTTGGTCTTTGAGGGCACGTATACCGTCACCGCCGGCTTGTATGGCTATTATCCGGAAACGATCGCCGATGTGGTGGTGATCTCGGATACGGTGACGACGTTGGATATCGCCTTGAATCCGGCGCCGTCCTACACGGTCACCGGTGTAGTGCGTGATGCGCAAACGGGCCGGCCTCTTTACGCCGAAATTGAAGTAGACGGCTACCCGGGCGCGCCGGTGTGGACAGACCCTCTAACCGGCGCCTACACGATCTCGCTGGCAGCAGGAACAACGTATATGTTCCACGTGTCGGCCTTCTCGCCAGGATACCTGGCTGTTGATCTCCCCATCGGCCCGCTTGCCGGTCAGGAAGTCCACGATGTCGCTCTTCAAGCCGATGCCAATCTCTGCGTTGCCCCCGGTTATACCCCTGAGTTTGTCTACTTCGAAGATTTCGAGGCAGACAACGGCGGTTTCACGCTCTCCGAGAGTTACACCTCCTGGGAATGGGGTCAACCGACCAGCGGGCCGGGCGCTGCCCATTCCGGCGCTAACGTCTGGGCCACCAATCTGGCGGGCGATTACTTCACCGGCGAATACGGCACAATTACCTCGCCCGATATAGACTTGAGCGCCTATACCAGCAGCAACATCATCCTTTCTTGGTGGCAATGGCTCCAAACAGAATCTTGTTGCGACTATGCCTGGCTGGAATTAAGCAATGACGGTGGGATTAGCTGGTATACCTACTACTGGAATAGCGGCGACGTCAACCAAGATTGGGCCAAGAACACGGTCTATCTCGACTCTTTCTTCGCGGTACCCAACTTCCGTTTGCGCTTTGGTTTCAGTTCGGACGGCAGCTTCCAATATCCCGGCTTCTATGTGGATGATGTCGGCATCGGCATTGATGCCACACCGGCCCTCTACGCGCAAGATTTTGAAGCGGATGACGGCGGCTTACTGGTTGGCGGCCTCAATCCTTCCTGGGAATGGGGCGCGCCCACGCGCGGTCCGGGCGCGGCGCATTCCGGTCTCTCTGCCTGGGCCACTAACCTGGACGGCGATTACAACGACAACGAATCTAGCACCTTGACCTGGCCGGTGCTTGACCTCTCGGCTGCTGCCGGGCAACCTATCCTGGTGGAATGGTGGGCCTGGGTTGAAACGGAACTCAACTACGACTTCACGCGGGTCGAATTCAGTTCCGATGGCGGCATGAACTGGTTAACCTACTATACGTTCAGTGGGCCGATAGCGTCCTATGGTTGGGCGAAATTTGGCGCGTTCCTCGACCCTAGCTTCGCCACGGCGAACTTCCAGATGCGTTTCACGCTGGATACGGATGAGACCGTTAGCTACCCTGGGGTGTATGTGGATGACCTCCGCATCACCATTGCTACGGGCGCGCCGCCTACTGCGCCTTGTCAACCCCAGCCGGGCGGCCTGGTGTTGGGCTTTGTGACGGACGCCAACACCGGTTTGCCCCTCAACGGCGCCACGGTGGGCAGCGATGCCGGTTCCGACACGCTCACCCGGCCCACCCCAGACCCGTCCCTGGCGGATGGTTTCTATACCTTGTTCGTGCCGTCCGGCTCCCACATCGTGACTGCGGCATCGGATAATTATGGCCCGCAAGATCAGCCGGTGGTGATAAGTGACGGCGACGTTCTCCCTCTGGACTTTAGCCTGGGGGCGGGTCGCCTGACGTATGAACCGGCGATGATCTCGGTCACGTTGGATATGGGCGCGACAGCCGACAGTCAACTAACGCTGAGCAACCTGGGCGTGCTCTCGGCCAACTTCGCGGTGCGGGAGCGCAACGGCGGCTTTGCACCGGCCACCGGCCTTGACGCCGATCTGTCTGAGGGCGAAGGTGTCTGGTTGTCGCGTAGCCTGACCGGTGTGCCCGGCCGCACGAACCAGGGCGACGAGAATGCTCTGGCTTATCCGTCCGCTTATCGCTGGCAGCCGGCGCACCCTGCCGCCGATCTCGCTATCCTGATCTACGCCGATGACTTTGTTCATTTGGCGCCCTTCACCTACCTGGATCAGGCCTTGCAACACCTGGGCTTGCCCTATACGGCTTATTACGACGCCAACTTCGCGGGTTTCAGGGACAGTCTGAATAGCCAGACCTGGGACGTGGTTGTCTTTGCCAATGAAATGTGGTTTCCATCGGACGATCTCTTTGGCCCGCTGAACACCTATGTGTTGAACGGCGGCAAGCTGATATTTTACACTTGGGCCATGGGCTCCAACCCCACCCGGCCGTTGTGGTCAACGCTGGGTGTGACCTGGTTGGGAGACGTTTTTGATCCGCCGCCGCCGGTGTATTGGTGGGAACTGGATCATCCGATCTTCACCGATCCGGAGAGCGTGCCGATGTTCACGGAAATAGGCGGCAGGCCTTATGGCATCTATGGTCAGATGGTGGATGCCTTGCCGGGGGCGGCGTTGTTGGCCGGCTACACACCGACGGCCATGCCGGGTAACGGCACGTTGGCCGTTGCTAACGACGGACGCACCGTCTTTCGGGGCTTTGTGGATGGCCACATTGACGCGGACCAGGATGACGATGGCCAACCGGATGCGATGGAATTGTGGGTCAACTTGCTGGCAGGTATCCAGTCGGAGTTCAGCGTTGATGTGCCCTGGCTGGCTACCGATGTGGTGAGCGGCACAGTGGCTGCGCTCAGTTCATTGCCCATCCAGGTGGCTTTTGACGCCGGTGTGCCGGAAGTGGCGCAACCGGGTCAATATCTGGCTACGTTGCGTCTGAGCAATGATACGCCGTATGGCGCGCTGAATATCCCGGTGGAGATGAATGTCAACCCGCCGGCGAATTGGGGCAATGTGACCGGCGTCGTCACCGGCCTGAGCCGTTGCGATGGGCCGGGCGCGCCGCTACAAGACAGTGTGGTGACGATCGAAGGGGTCGGCGTGTTGGAAACTGACGCAGACGGCCGCTTCACGTATTGGTTGAATGCCGGCGACTATGCCGTGACAGTGGGGCATAACGGCTATATCGAGCAAGCGCTGATGACTACGGTGACGGCCGGCGCCACCACCACGCTGGATGTGGCGTTGCGGCTGGATGCGCCCTGCGCTGAAAGTTCGTTGAGTTCGGTAGCTGTGACGCTGACGCAGGGGACGACTATGTCGCTTGACCTGGTGTTGAGCAATGCCGGGGCGGGCGAGTTGAGCTATCAACTGCGCGAGAGCAACCTCACCTTCCCGGCGGCGTTGCGCACACCTGAGCAGGCGCGCGGGCTGTACACGGCCGGACAGGTGTCCGGTCCGGCCTCCGTGCTGACGCAGAAGCGGGCCGGGGTCGGTGGGGACGCCGGCTTGTTATCGGGCTGGTTCGGCGGGCTAGATATGCCGGGCGGGGCGGTGCGGTACGGGGCGGCCCAATGCGCCGAGCAACCGCAGAGCTTCTATGTCATTAGCGGGGTAGACAATACCTTCTCGGTGACTAAGAAGGCCTGGCGTTATGACGCCGACACGAATGTGTGGACTGAACTGGAACCCATACCGACAGGGCAGGAAGCGCCGACGGCGGTATGTTATCAGGGGCGTATCTATGTCCTGGGCGGCGGCGGCAGCAACCAGTTGTTCATCTATGATGTGGCGAACGACGCGTGGCTGGCCGGCGCGCCTTTGCCGCGGAATGTGGGAGGCGGATCGGCGGCGGCCTGGAACGGTCGCGTATATCTAATGGGCGGCGACGATGACTTCACGCCTGCCAGCGGGGTGTCGGATCACGTGGATGTATATGACATCGCGACCGACACCTGGATCGGGCAGGGGGTGCCAATGCCGGTTGCTACCTCTATGGCCGGCGCAGTGCAACTTGGCGCTTATATGTACCTGGTGGGCGGTTGGGGTATTGATGCGCCGATGGCGAATCTAACGGTGACGCAGCGCTACGCGCTGGAAGCGGATACCTGGGAGATGGGCCCGACGTTCACCAGTGGGCGAGCGGACTTCGCGCTGGCGGCGACCGACCAGGGATTGTATGCGATGGGAGGCGACGAGGACGGCGGAGGGTTCTTC
>JAYRVN010000077.1:0-12946 GCA_041918535.1 Chloroflexota bacterium | reverse complement strand
TGCATGAGCGCGCGCGCAATGCCCACGCGCTGCTGCTGACCACCAGAAAGTTGATCGGCGCGGTTATCGGCTTTGTCGGCAATGCCTACCCGCTCTAAGGCGTAACGCGCGCGTTGTTGGTCTTCGGCCGAAAACCGATGCAACAAACTCCACACCGGATGCGCATACCCCAGGCGGCCCGAAAGGACATTCGTCAGCACACTGCTACGATCCACCAGATTGAATTGCTGGAATACCATACCGATTTGCCGCCGGATATAACGCAGATCACGCCCACTTAGCGCAGCGACGTCAACATCATTCCAAAGAATCCGCCCCGATGTGGGGTCAATCAGGCGATTGATGCAACGTAACAGAGTGGACTTGCCGGAACCGGACAGGCCGATGATCGCCAGAAACTCCCCTTCACGCACCTCAAAGCTCACATTGTTTAAGGCTACCGTCCCATCCGGGAAAATCTTGGTCACATTTTCTATGCGGAGCAATGGCTACCTCCCTGGTTAAGGCAATGGTGGAATTGGCAGTTACGCGGCTTACCCCTGGAAACAGCGGCAGTCGGGTCAATTGAGCCGCCCGAATCGGTGAACATCCCTAAAAAAAAGGGCGAGAAGATGACTTCTCGCCCTTTTTAGGGCCACCCGTTCTTACTGAACGAGATCCTCAATGTTGATGCCCGCTTTGCTCAAGTCAGCGCGGAAGACATCATAGAAGGTGTCGTCGGCCGCCTTGAGACCGGAGATAGAGTAGAGGGTGTTCAGGGCCGTCTTCCCTTCTTCGGTACCGGCAATCTCTAACAATGCCTGCACGACCTTATCACGCATATCGGCCGGCATATCCTTGCTGAAGTCCACGCCATCATTGGGGATGTCCGAGGTCTCAGCCAGGACCAGAACCTTCTCTTTCACATCGGGCAGGTCTGTTTCCACACCGCTGCGCGCATCAGAGAAGCTTGCGCCGGCATCACATTCGCCATTGTACACCTGCGTGATCACATTGTTATGTGACCCGGCGTCAATAGTCTGGGCGAAATCCTTGTCCGGATCAACCCCGTTGGCCTTCAGCCAAATACGCGGGATGATGTAGCCGGAGGTGGAGTTCGGGTCCACCCAGCAGAAAACCTTGCCCTTGAGGTCAGCCGGGGTGTTGATACCGGCGGCGGCGTTGACGTTAATCTGCCCTTTGTAAGTGGCAGACCCACGCCGCTCAACCACCAACCCTACTTCCACGCCATACTTCTCATGCGCCAGAACGTAGTTGAAGGTATTGAGCCAACCGATCTGAGCCTGCCCGGCCCCCATCGCCTCGCGCACGGCAGCGAAGTCGGTGCCGACGTTGGCTTTGATAATCAGGCCGGTTTTATCGGAGAGCATCTGGGCGATTTGTTCGCCGCTGGCGAGAATCTCCTGCGTATCACCAGAGGGCACAAAAGACATGACAATGGGATTATCCTCTGTACCGAGCTTAGGCCCGCCGCAAGCAGTGAGGACCAGTACAATCCCCAAAACAACAACTAACAATAACCCTACTTTTTTCATTCTTCCTCCCAAATAACTTGGTAGTGATTGTGATGCGGTTCTCTTCGCCAAGGGTCTTGTGGCGTCTAAGGCTGTTTCCCAGCCGGGAACGACGATAGGCAAAACAAAGGCCCGCATAGCGCCGCCGAACCGCAATAAGCGTGACGCCTGGGCTACCGGAGCGCAAGCGTCACGCGTAGTATACCTGAATGGCTTAAAAAAGGCGCAATTTAGCCGGAAATCGGCCCTCAATAAGGTTTGATGTAAGCCATGTGGGAAGGCAGTCGCGCCGTCAGATCGCCGCCAGACTCAAAGCGCAAAAAGGCGAGCGAAGCCGTCGCCGGATAATCGTCCGGGAAGCCGAGCCGCCGCAATTGTTGCCGATCCGGCACGGACAACGGGGCGCGTCTGGCCCAGAGCAAGGTGAAAGCTATGACATCACCGTGGCTGACAGCAGCCACCATTTGGCCGGCATGCCGGCTGAGGATGCGGCGCACAAAACGCCGGGCGCGCGCCAGAACAGCTTCCGGCTGTTCATAACCGGGCAACTTATGGGCATACAGGTTCCAGTTTTGGCGGTTGAGTTCGGTTTGCGGGTAGCCGTCATAAGGGGTGTGGACTTCGTGTAAGAGGCGCGTGAGGTGAATCGGCCGAATCCCCGCCCCACCCTGCGCCAGACAAGCTGCCGTCTGCCGCGCACGCAACAACGGACTGCTGTAGATACAGGTCACCGGCAATTCCCACAGAACACGCGCCGCCGCTTCCGCCTGACGTTGACCCTCGGCGCTCAAGCGAAATGCGGGCAAACGACCATAATAGACCTGCTGTGGATTGTGAACGGCTCCGTGGCGAATTAGAATGAGTGTAGTTGGAGACGACATTGGGTTACTCCTGACCACGGATTGTAATTCAAGGCTGAAAGTTTTACACTATACATATACAGTAAGCAGGCCGCGTTGGAAGTCGCGACGGGCCCTATACCGATCGAAGATAAAAGGAAACTCTATGCGACATCTTTGGCGTTACCTGATTCTGCTTGGCAGTTTGGCCGGTGTGTGCGGCGCATTGGCCGCCGGGGCGGCGACGCCGCCGACCAACGTCGTTTCCGGGGATAATGATCTGTTCCTGCCGGTTATACACCGTCTTTCCCCTTGTGATAATCCGCCCTACAATGAACCGATCCGCTACAACATGGATCGCATAGCTGCGCCGGAAGCCTGGGCCTGTCATTGGGAAGGGCGTGATGTGGTGGTGGCGGTGATTGACACGGGCGCCGATCTAACCCACCCGGAGCTGGCAGCCAATCTGGTTCCCGGCAAAAGCTTCATTGCGGGGGCCGATACACCGAACGACGACAACGGCCACGGGAGCCATGTCGCCGGCATTGTGGCGGCTGTCGCCAATAACGGCGGCGTGGTCGGCGTGGCGCCCCGGGCCAAAATCATGCCGATTAAGGCCTTGAATTTCCTGGGCAGCGGCACAGAGACCGGCGTGGCGGCCGGCATTACCTGGGCGACGGACCACGGCGCGCAAATTATCAACATGAGCCTGGGCAGCACGGTCTATTCCGTCCCGATTGCGGATGCCGTTGATTATGCCGCCAGTGAGGGGGTCGTACTGGTAGCCGCAGCCGGCAATTGCGGCGATCACAACTACCCCTATAATGGCTGCACCTATGAGGATCAACCGGCCTATCCGGCAGCGCTGGCGCAGGTGATCGCCGTGGCGGCGACCACCGAATCGAACCAACAAGCCAGTTTCTCCACGTCGGGCGTGTATGTGGAGGTGGCTGCGCCGGGCGTTAACATTTTCAGCACCTATGCCTTTGGCGAGTATGCGCAGTTCAGCGGCACATCGCAGGCCGCGCCGCATGTGGCCGGGCTGGCGGCCTTGATCTGGGCGCAACACCCGTCTTATGCAGCGTGGCAGGTGCGCAGCGCTATCAGCGGCACGGCGGTTGATCTCGGCCCGACCGGTTTTGACGTGGCTTTCGGCTACGGGCTGATAAATGCGCCGGCGGCGGTGAGCATGCAATATGCCAGCCGCGATCTGCCTGCGGCCACGGTTCTGCCGGCAACCAGAAGCGATTCGGCCGAATTTGTTCCCGGCGAAGTGGTCATCAAACTGGCTCCAGGCAGCACACCGGCACAAGTGTGGCAGGCCATTGGCGAGCGCGCCCCGCTCACCGTATTGGAAACGCTGCCCGATCTGGCCCTGGCGCGTTTGGCGGCGCCGGCAGGGCAAGAGTTGGCCTTGATCGCGCGTCTGGCCGGCGCGCCGGGCGTCTTATACGCCGGCCTGAACCATGTGGTTCGCGCTTATTAGCCGGGCGCGGCGGCGGTTGGAAGGTAGGACGGAAACCGGTACAATTGGCGGCAGGTTAAGCCTTGCGCGAGGGACTTATGCGCTATGAATCGGTGTTTCGGCCGAATCTTTTTCAGGGTCAAACCATCCTCGTCACCGGCGGCGGCACCGGCATCGGCCGCGCCATCGCCCACGAACTAGCCTCACTCGGCGCGCACGTTGTCCTGGCGGCGCGCCAGCAGTCCGCCCTGGAGAACGTCCAACAAGAAATCCAAGCCGCCGGCGGCCTCGCCTCCTGGCGTGTGTGCAATATCCGCGATGAAGCGCAAGTGCAAACCCTTTTCCAAACCATCCTGGCGCAACGCGGCGCGTTGCACGCCCTGGTCAACAACGCCGGCGGGCAATTTCTCAGCCCGGCCGAATACATCTCCAGCAAAGGTTGGCACGCCGTCATCGAAACGAACCTGACCGGCACGTTCATGCTCTGCCGCGAAGCCTTCAACACCTACTTCGGCCGACATGGCGGGGCCATCGTCAACATCATCTCGGAAATGTGGCGTGGCTTTCCCGGCATGGCCCACTCCGGCGCGGCGCGGGCCGGGGTGGAAAACCTGACCAAAACCCTGGCCGTCGAATGGGCGCGCGCGGGCGTGCGCGTGAATGCCGTCGCGCCGGGCTTGATCCGTTCTAGCGGCCTGACCCATTACGGCGAGCAGATGCAACCGCTTATCGAAAAGATGGTGGAAGATTTGCCCGCCAAGCGCATGGGGACGGAAGCGGAAGCCGCGGCGGCCGTCACCTTTCTCCTGTCGCCGGCGGCAGCCTATATTAGCGGCGAGACCATCCGCGTGGATGGCGCCAGCTCGCTCTGGCGCAAATCTTGGGAGATTCCGGCGCATACCCACAGCCAACCGTTTCAAGGTTTTGTCGAGGATGAGGAATGAGCCGATGTTCTCAGCTCATCGGGTGAGCCGGGCGGCTTTTCCTCCCTTGTCAGGTGAATGTCAATGCCCAAAGTTATCCTCACTGCTGCCTTAACCGGCGTGCTGGCAACCCGTCAGCAATGCCCAGCCATCCCGTATTCGGCCGATGAGATCGCCGAAGAGGGCCGCCGCGCCGTCGAGGCCGGAGCCGCCATTCTGCACATCCATGCGCGGCAAGACAACGGGTTGCCCGCTTTCGACGTGGAGAGTTACCGCAAGATTGATGTGGCGGTACGCGAGCGCTGCCCCGATGTGATCATCAATTATTCCACCGGCGCGGTTGGCGTTCCCCGCGAGGAGCGCGTCCACCACATCCCGGCGCTGCGACCGGACATGGCGGCCCTGAACATGGGCTCCATGAATTACGCCATCTACTCCAGCAAGAACAAGGCTTTCTATCACGACCACGTTTTTGCTAACCCGTTCAAGGACATCAGCTACTTCCTGGCAGCCATGAACGCCGCCGGGGTGCGACCGGAAATGGAGTGTTTCGACGCCGGGCACATCCACAACGCCCAACCGCTGCTGGACATGGGGTTGCTCAAGCCGCCGCTGCAATTCAGCCTGATTATGGGTGTGCTAGGCGGCATCCCGGCCAGCACGCGCCATCTGATCAATCAGGTGGAGAGCTTGCCGGTCGGCGCCTTTTGGCAAGTGATCGGGATCGGCCAAAAGCAATGGGCATTGGCGGCGGCGGCCATCACGTTGGGCGGTAATGTTCGCGTTGGCCTGGAAGACAATCTATACCTGCCCAATGGGGAGATGTCTCGCTCGAACGGGGAATCGGTGGCGCAGGCGGCCCAACTGGTGCGCTTGATCGGGGGGGAAGTGGCTTCCATTGCCGACGCGCGCAGTAGGCTGCAAATTCCGTGGCGTGGGCGGGATGAGGCGCAGGTATGACACGTGGGCCGATTCGGCCGATACCGGAGCCACATAACGCGCCGGCGCGGGAGGGAGAATTTTCGGCCGATACGACCCGCATCAGCGTCACGTCATCGGCGATCCGCCGCGCCCAACCGCCTTCATCCACCTGAGCAATCTCTCCATTTCGCCCAACTCGTAACCATCTCTCACCATCTTATGGATCGCATCGAAAGCCGACTCTCCTCCCGAAGTGAAGATTTTCAAGCCAACCGGGCCGCCATGCTGCAACGCGTGCAACTGCTGGAAGAACGCCTGGCCCAGGTGCGCGCCGGCGGCGGCCCCAAGGGCGCAGCCAAATTCCACCAACAAGCCAAATTGCTGCCGCGCGAACGCGTGGAAATGCTCCTAGACCCCAACACCCCCTTCTTGGAGCTCTCGCCGTTGGCAGCCTGGGGCATGTATAACGACGAGTCGCCGGGCGCATCGCAAATTGTCAGCATCGGTGTGGTCAGCGGCGTCGAATGCCTGATCTTCGCCAACGAAGCCACCGTCAAGGGCGGCGCCGTCTACCCTATCACCGTACACAAGTCGCTGCGCGGCCAGCGCATCGCCATGGAAAACCGGCTGCCGTGCATCAGTCTGGTAGAGTCGGCCGGCGCTAATTTGCTCTATCAGGCGGAATTTTTCGCCGACATCGGCGGTCGGGGGTTTGCCAACCAGGCGCGGATGTCGGCCATGGGCATTCCGCAAATCTCGCTGGTATTCGGCTCGTCTACGGCCGGCGGGGCGTATGTGCCGGGCATGAGCGATTATGTGGTGATGGTGCGGGGCAAGGCCAAGGTGTTCCTGGGTGGGCCGCCGTTGGTGAAAATGGCGACCGGGGAGGAAGTGGATGACGAGACGCTCGGCGGGGCAACGATGCACGGGAGTGTGTCGGGCGTGAGCGATTTCACGGCGGAGGATGATGCGGATGCGCTGCGAATCGGCCGAAATATTGTCGCCCACCTCAACCAGGCCAAGGCGCTGGCCCATCGCCGGCAAACCCCGCGCGATCCCTACTACGATCCCGACGAGTTGATCGGCGTCATCCCGGCCGATACACGCATCCCGTTCGACATCCGGGAAATCATCGCCCGCCTGGTAGACGGCTCGGAGTTCCTGGAATTCAAGCGCGACTACGGCCCTACCCTTGTCACCGGTTGGGCCCATCTCAATGGCTACCCGCTGGGTATTCTGGGCAACAATGGCGTCCTTTTCTCCGAGTGCGCCCTCAAAGCAGCTCAATTCATCCAGTTGTGCAACCAGCGCCGCACCCCAATCCTCTATTTGCAGAACATCACGGGCTTTATGGTGGGTGCGAAATACGAGCATGAAGGCATCATCAAACACGGTTCCAAAATGGTCAACGCCGTGGCAACCTCCACCGTGCCGCAATTCACGGTTATCGTCGGCGGTTCCTATGGGGCGGGCAACTACGGCATGTGCGGACGCGCCTATGACCCGCGCTTTTTGTGGACGTGGCCGAATAGCCGCATTGCCGTCATGGGCGGCGACGAGGCGGCCGGTGTGTTGGCGATTGTGCAGGCGCAACGCGCGCGCACGCAAGGGGTGGAGCTTGACCGCAACGCCGTGGCTATGACGCAAATGCTGACCAAAAAGAAATTTGAGGAGGAGTCGGATGCCTATTACGCCACGGCGCGGCTGTGGGATGATGGCATCCTGGACCCTCGCGACACGCGCCAGGCGCTTAGCCTCGGCCTGTCGGTGGCGCATAATGTAGATTTTGTCACTCCCGGTGCGCCGCACTATGGCGTCTTTCGCATGTAGGCGGCGGCGAGGTGAGATGGAGGTGCGTTTCGGCCGAATTCTATTCCTTTCTATCCAATCTCGCGTATAATCCAGCCTATCAAACCCTCCCAACTCCTGTGCGCTGCCCGGGAGTTCAACAACTTAAGGAGAAACGTATTTCATGAACCGCAAGCTGATCATTTTATTGTTTGGTTGTGTCCTGACCGCCGTTTTTAGCGCCCTTTGGCTATTCCCCTCCAACTCGGCTCTCGCCGCCGAATGGCAGGCCAAAACCGATCCCTGGGTGTTAACCACGGCCGCCGACAAATCCACCGAGTTCCTGGTCTATCTCACTGAACAGGCTGATCTAAGCGGCGCCGCTGCCCTGACCAGCAAAGTAGACAAGGCCACCTTTGTCTACCAGACGCTGAGCGCCACTGCCGCGCGCACCCAACGCCCCGTCATTGCCGCCATCGAAGCCCTCGGCCTCGAATATCGCCCCTTCTGGGTCGCCAACATGATCTGGGTCAAGGGTGATCTGGCCGCCGTGCAAGCTTTGGCCCAACGCGCCGATGTGGCGCACATCTACGCCAACCCGGCCGTTCGCGCGTCCCTCCCCACCCCCACGCTAGCTGAAAACGCGCCCACCGCTATTGAATGGGGCGTGCAAAAAGTTCACGCGCCGGATGTGTGGGCGTTAGGCTTTGAAGGCCAGGGCGTCGTCGTCGCCGGACAAGACACTGGCTATAGTTGGACCCACCCCGCCATTAAGAACCAATATCGCGGTTGGGATGGCGCTTCTGCCAATCATAACTACAACTGGCACGACGCCATTCATTCCGGCGGCGGCAGTTGCGGCGCCAATTCACAGGTTCCTTGCGACGACCAAGGACATGGTACGCATACCATGGGCACGATGGTCGGCGATGACGGCGGCAGCAATCAGATCGGCGTCGCCCCCGGCGCGCGCTGGGTCGGTTGCCGCAATATGAACCAGGGCGTTGGCACACCCACCACCTATAGCGAGTGCTATCAATGGTTCATCGCCCCCACTGACCTGAACAACCAGAACCCCGACCCCTCCAAAGCGCCCGATGTGATTAACAACTCGTGGGGCTGCCCGCCCAGTGAAGGCTGCACCGACCCCAACGTGTTGCTGACCGTGGTCAACAATGTGCGCGCCGCTGGCATTGTCACCGTTCACTCAGCCGGTAATAGTGGCCCCTCTTGCAGCACCGTGACCGATCCGGCCGCTATCTACGCCGCTTCGTTTTCGGTGGGCGCCACCGACAACAGCGATACCATTGCCAGTTTCAGCAGCCGCGGACCGGTAACCGTAGACGGCAGCAACCGTCGCAAACCGGACATCTCTGCGCCTGGCGTGAATGTGCGTTCCAGCTATCCCGGCGGTGGCTATACCAGCATGAGCGGGACCAGCATGGCCGGCCCGCATAACGTGGGCGTCGTGGCCTTAATCTTCTCGGCCGCGCCCAATCTAATTGGCAACCCGGATGCCATCCAAACCCTATTGGAGCAGACCGCCGTCCCACGTACAACAACGCAAACATGCGGCGGCATACCTGGCGATCAGATACCGAATAACACCTATGGCTATGGTCGCGTGGACGCCCTGAACGCTTACAACGGCCTGGGCGGCGGCACGCCCCCTCTGCACATCGGCGATTTGGATCGCGCCACCCTCAATGTGCGCAACCGGTGGCGCGCTCAGGTGACGGCAACGGCCCACAATGAAACCCACGGCGTCTTGTCGGGCGTGGTGATCACTTTTAACATCACCGGCCTCAGCCCGCTCTCCTGCACAACAGGCACGGATGGCAAATGCTATGTGCGCGCGTTGGTTTCCGACAGTGTGCCGAACTTGACTTTCACCGTGACCAACGCCGTTAAAAGCGGCTTCAGCTACGATGCGGCGGCCAATCACGATCCCGACGGCGACAGCAACGGGACGGTGATCGTCGTCCAGCAACCATAGCTTCAGTTTTCATGGCTTGTGGCGCGTCTCCTCGTCTCCAGTTGGGGAAGAGGGGGCGCGCTTTTTTTGTGGTGGAAATAGGGCAACAGACAGCCCGTTATGGGCGCCCGGCTTGCCTGGAATCGGCAGGTCGCCATCGCTCCGCTGCCACGGCCTTCGACAACTTCAGGCTATGGGGAAGAAAACAGAGGGCGTCGCGCCGACAGCGTAACGCCCTCATAAGCCTTACCGTGCAAAACGGCGCCGGCGTTTAAGCGTTTATGGCTCAGACACAATCAGGTTGGTCTCCAGCCATACTTGTTGCGACAACGGGTTGGTGCTGTAGCCATCAGTTGAAAGACCCCACACATGCAGCTCCATGTTGTAGGCCAACATGGAACACATCGCCAGGCTCGCCGGCAAGGCCGCAGCCGGGAAGTCTACCAGGTCGCCGGTAGCGCTCGTGCCTGTCCACACTGTGCCCGGCGCATGGCCGGCCCGGCTATCGGAAATCACGGGACCGGCGATGATGGCGTCTTTGCCGCGTGTACCGCTCAATTCATATTTGAGGACATGCCCTTCCGGATCGTAAGCCGTGATGCGGAATTGAACCTTACGGTCAAGACCGAGCTTCAGCGCCCCGCAGGGTGTGACGGCGCCGGTAGTTGTGCCAATCACTTCCATCTTGGTTTGCGGAATGGTGTTATCCACGCGCATGACCGGCATCGGGTAAGCGCCGATTTCCATGCCGGCGGCATCATAGCCGACAATACGCAAGGCATAATAGCCGTTCGGTTCATTGGCGCTATTCCAGGTGATCTTGAGCGCATGTTCGTGCCAATCCGCTTCCGGTTGCGTATCAATGTTCTGATAGCGCCCGGTGACCGGGTCAGGCCCCAAAACCAGCGACTCCCACATCTCCAAGACCGCGTTCCACTTGCGGTTGTAGAGAGCGTCCGTCACATCTTTCCAATCGCCGATGGGGCCGGTTGCATTGGCCGCGGCGATTTGCACCTTGTAAGTGGCGACAGGCGGCATATCGGCGAAGAGACCGAAGATACGCAATGTGCCGCAGAAGGGTTGATGGGAAACGCCGGCCACGGCAGGCGGGTCGCCTGGTTGGGCGTAGGCGTAGCCGTTGACCAGACGGGTGTCATCAACGGGCAGCAAACCTAGGCTGGTGAAGCGGAAGCCTTCGGCCGGTTTGACGCCGGCATCCGGGATAGGCTTGATCATTTCAACCGGGATGAAGTAGTCCCGATGAAAATCTTCGCTGACATCCCAGTCCACCGGCCCTTCGTAGATCACTTGCCAAAAGCCGTCGAAAAACTGAGCAATGCGCACCCGAATATCCGGCGCCTGGTCTTGGAAGAACCACATCCAGGGTGTGGAGATTCTGGATGTGCTGAAGTTGAAGTCAAACTGGTAACTGCCGTCGGGTCCGGCGTAGGTGTAGCCGAGGTACTCTTCGGAGATAGCCGGTTCAGTGCCAACCAGCCATATAGCCGGCCTGTCTGCCTCATAGAATTCGAGCCGGACAGCCGGTAACGGATCAACTGAGACAGGAACCGGCGGCGAGCCGGCGAACGTGGTGGCGTAGACAACGCCATGCATGTGGTAAGTGCGGCTGATTTGGGCCAGCAGAAGCGTGTAGTCGCGCGGAATGAGCATGTCGTAATGGGCGTAAGCGCGTGCGCCGTTCTGCATGACATAGCGGTTAGGGCTGATAGTTTTGCCGATGGCGAA
Organism: Chloroflexota bacterium; assembly: GCA_041918535.1. GTDB lineage: Bacteria > Chloroflexota > Anaerolineae > Promineifilales > Promineifilaceae > DAOTXO01. The sequence continues at coordinate 1,775 of JAYRVN010000077.1, read as the reverse complement.
GGGGCGATGGCCGTTCCCGTTCTTGATCTGGTCTAACGGCACAACACATAGTTCGGTGGCGATGGGGGTTTCGGCCGATTCAAAGGTCAGTTTGTAGTGGCTCCCTTTATCCACCGGCGCCTGCGCTACCTTGACGCCATTCACATAGGCGCGGACAGCCAGATTGGCTTTGCCGAAACTGGCCTTGTCAACGCTCTTCACGTCACCTTCAATCACATATTTTCGCGTTTTCGCGTGCATGAGGTTACTCCTCAAAAAGGGGGAGACCCAGCCTGCCCGGCATGTGTGTGAGACCTGTGATCGGAGAAGGGAAAGGGATTCGGCCGAATTCCGCACCTCCCTGCATCACCTTGTCCCTGGGGTTACGGGCAAAGAATAGGCAGTCATGGGTTCCCGTATATTACCCCATAATCTCAGTTTAAGCCGTCCGTATCTTTTGTCACGTGTCAGATGTCACCTTTCTTGGATGATCATCCTCATAACCGGCGCCGTTGGCTCGTCGGCGAATCCACCATCAACCCGCGCTTCCCATGCCCAAAACGCCCAATCTTGTTACAATCCCGTCCCATGCAGCGAGCCTGGCATTTGGTCAAATCCTCTTTCATTGTCATCCTGTTCTTCGGGTTGAGCAAAGCCACCGGTTTGGTGCGCATCCTGCTAGTGGGGCGCGTTTTCGGCACCGGGCCGGAAGCGGACGCCTTCACCGCCGCCAACCAGTTGCCGGAAGTCTTCTTTGTGCTGCTGGCCGGCGGGGCGCTGACGGCGGCCTTCATTCCGGTCTATTCGCAATACCTCACCGGCCCGCGCGCGCGGGAGAGCGCCAAGCTCGCCAACACCATTCTGACCCTGGTGCTTGTGGTGTTGGGCGGCATCTGCGTGGTCACGGCGCTGCTGGCCCCTTTCATCACCCGCCATCTGCTCACGCCCCACTTCTCCCCGGCGCAACAAGCCCTGACCGCGCATCTCATGCGCATCATCTTGATCAACACAACGCTGTTCGGGTTGAGCGGCGTACTGAGCAGCATCTTGAACGCTCACCAACATTTCGCTCTGCCGGCCCTGGCGCCGGTGGCGCTCGATTTGGGCTATTTTATCGGCCTGTTCCTGCTGACGCCGCGCCTGGGCATTGACGGCCTGGCCTGGGGAACTGTGGCGGGGGCGCTGCTGCACATTGCCATTCAACTGCCGGCTTTGCTGCGCTACCGTATCCGCTATCGGCCGCAAATTAGCCTGGAGTTGGCCGGCGTGCGCGAGATCATCCGCCTGATGGGGCCGCGCATCATCATGCTAGGGGCCATACAGGTGGCCGACCTGTTCATCATTCGCCTCGGCTCGCGCCTGCCGGCCGGCAGCGTCTCGGGCTATTTTTACGGTTTCACCTTGATGCAGTTACCGGAGACATTGTTCGGCACGGCGCTGGCGATTGTGGTCTTCCCGACGTTGGCGGAGCTGTATAACGCCGGCGACATCGCGGGCATGAAACGCACGGCTATCACCGTCTTGCGCCTGATCTGGTTGCTGACGATTCCCGCGGCGGTGGGGATGGTGTGGCTGGCGCGTCCGGCGCTGGCTTTGCTCTTTCAACGTGGCGCGTTCGATGCGGCTTCGACGGCCATTGTGTCCGGCGTGCTCATGTTCCTGAGCGTGCGCATTGTCAGCGAAGCCTCATTGGAGATTGTGGCGCGCCTTTTCTACGCCCGACACAATACCTTCACCCCCATGCTGGCTTATCTGGGTTGGCTAGGCGTCAATATCGTCGGTATTTACCTGTTCAC
>JAYRVN010000076.1:0-8320 GCA_041918535.1 Chloroflexota bacterium | reverse complement strand
GTCAACATCGTCACCGGCGCCCTGCTAGGTCTGATGGGAACTCTGGTCTACGCCTTTGCGCAAAGCCAGATTAATGGCGTTGAATCCGCAGACCCGCGCCAGCGCGCGGCCGAGGCTGACGCTGAGACGACGCCGCGCCTGACCGAACCTGGTCCACTGGCGGCGGAACCGGGCGATTAATCCACCAGCAATTGAGCGGCGTTTCGGCCGAATTACATCCCCACGCCGCTCAACATCAAGCTACCCCCTCTTGTTATTCACGCTGCAACGGAATCGCGCTCATATCCGCGTGTTCCGGCGTCTGCGGCCCGACACGCAGGCCCGCCTCAACCACTAAATCGCGATACCCCCGCGCCACCACAACCAGTCCATACGCCTGTCCCTTGGGTAACTGCTGCGGAAAAGTGAAGCGCCCTTGCGCATCTGTTCGCACCGATGTGTAGGCCATATCCTGGCTTTGGTAGCGCAAGAAATCGGCCACCTTTACCTCCGGCTTCAAAGCAATCACGAGCGCGTCGCGAATGCCCTGACCGTTTTGGGCATCCACTACCTGGCCGGCGATCTCAGAGTCCGTATCATCCACCCGACGTCCTACAACCACGCTGCCTTCGGCTGCCACCTGAGCGCCGATCGTTAGCACCAAATGATACTCCCCATCCGGCAAAACCTGTCGGTTAGACAACGTCAACACTTTACTGCCCTTGGCGGCGTCTTGCCACTTATCCTCATGCTGCAACACAGGATTCGAGTTCAATACCCACACCTGGCTCCAGGGCATGTCTTTGGACATGTTGGCATATTCAAACGTCACAAAAATCGCCTTCGTCCCAGTAGGCAATAAAGACGCCGGATTCACCGGCCGACCATCGCGCGTTACCCCGCTGCTGAAAACCAAATTGCCAAAGGTAGGCTGGGCCGATGTCGGCTGCGCCGGACGGCTGCGTGTGCCGCCGCGCGTGGCGCCGCCAGCCGGCGGGGCGCTGCCTGCGCCTGCCGCAGGCTTCGCCGGTTGAGCCGGCCGCGCAGGAGCCGGCCGCGCGGGAGCCGGTCGCGCCGGTGCAGCCGGAGCAGGCGTTGTTGCCGCAGCCGGCGCGGGAGCGGCGTCCATAGACACACCGGCTTGCTTGAGCAAAGGCTTCGCCAGGTTCACCGGCCGCAAACCATTGATAAAGCCGCCGATTGCCATAGGCGTATCGCGCTGGTCAATCCGCCCATCCATATTCGTATCCACCACTGGCCGGGCATCAACCGGCGTGATGCCTTCTCCGGCTGAAGCCTGGGTGGGAACGCCCACTAACTGACCAAAGTTGTTGACGGCAGTGCCGCCGCTATTGCCGCCGGCAATCGTAGCATCTGTCTTGATCCAGGCCCGCCGGGCGCTAATATCCTTCTCGTGTGTAAAGCCGGACACATTCCCGCTGGTAAAGGTCACCGTGTCTCCACCAATGCCGGGATAGCCAAAGATAGCCAGCACATCCCCTAGATCCAGGCTATCGGAATCGCCCACGGGAATAGCCGGGAGCTTCAGGTTCCGCGCCGGCTTGCCGTTAACCTCACTTACTATGCGCAAAACAGCCAGGTCCAGTTCCGGCGATTGGGCAGCGATCTCGGCAAAATAAGTCAGGGCCGGCGGTTCATCGGAGCGCTGAATGATCGCGACGGCCAGTTTGTCGGCCGGGGGGGCGGACATGCCCATAGCCCGTGGATTGGCGACATGGCAGTTGGTGAGGATGAGACCGCTCGGATCAACGATTGTACCGGAGCCGGTCCACACAGTTGACATGCTGCCCAGCATCGCCTGGCGCAGGGCCACGATTTGGACAACCGCTTTCAATGAGTTCTTAATGACATCCGAAGGAGGCAAATGCCCACGATCAGAGCTGGTATCAGACATGGCGAAATCCTTGTGAACAAGATCGGCACCCTATTAGCGCCAGGTGTCGAGCAAATGCTTTAAATCTACTTTCTGCGGTTGCAGCGGGGCGGGCGATTGACGCTGCTCACTCAACAGCTTGACTAGCGTCTGCAAACTTTGGCCGGCCGCTTGTGGGCTCATGCCGGTTTTTTGCGCCAGTTCCTGGGCCATACCGCTCTGATTGAGCTGCGCCGTCAGGGCCTTCTTATCATTCGCATTTTCCAGAAGATGATCCAGGTTGATTTCACCCGGCGCCGTACGCGACCGACGAAATTCAGCAGGCTGTTGGGCCCCGCCGGTGACCCGGCTCATCACTTTGGACAAAAAGAAGGCGACGATGACTTCGGCCAACTGGGGAGGAATGCCCAAGCGCTCCGCCAGCAATTGAGCCAGGGGGTTGCCGGCCGCAGTCGGCGCTTGCCCGCCTTGTGCATTCTGCACGCCGCCAAGAATCGATCCTAGCAAATCAATAAGGCTGTGACTGCCGGAGGCAGGCAAGTTGCGCGGCTGCGCCTGGCCCGGCGCGCCGGGTTGAGCGGGGGCGGTCGCTCCCTGTAAAATGCTGCGGAGAATCTGGCCCATTGCGTCGCCACCCGCCGGTGTACTACCGGATGGGCCGGCGCCTCCAATGAGGGCTTTCAGAATGTCTTGCATAGAATAATCTCCTAACGTTAACTGTTTGAATTAGACACCATAACAGTGGGTCAGGACACAAGCCAGCTGCACAGAAACTTTGTCATTTCTTCAGGGGGCTGACAGTTCATTGACATTCCGGGATCGGCGTGCTATCTTTCACCCGATGATAGGTGGCAGGTTAGCAGATTCGGCCGAAACCCGGTCCAAACCACAAACCGCTTTCGGCTCCAGAGGCCCAGGCTTTCACCCATCCGGGCATTCCTGGAACCGCTCCTCAAGCCCCCGCCGCCGCCTGATTCGTCAGGCAGCCACCCGCTTCATCGCCGGTTACAGGCTCGTAGGCAATCCTGGCAGCGTCCGAACTGCCGATTTCAACCTTACACAGTTTGGGAGTATAATTCTCCAGGCGGTCCGCGACATGCTTCTGCAGACGCCTGCCGCCAGATTGCTCAACACTTATGCTAAGGCCGATCTGACCCGCGATGAACAACCACAGCGACCTAAATCGGCTTGCGCCGATGGCTGTCTACGTGGCCTTCCAATGGAACTCACAGCCGATCGCCACAAGGAGGTGGTAACCGTTCTGTAGAGACATCATTGATTATTCCTGGGCATTTCCCGAAGCAAAACAGACTTGAAATTCGCAAAAGAGGAGAAGTTGTATCATGAACAAGCGTTGGTATTTGTTACTCATTATGCTCCTAATCGGAGCGTTTGTCCTGGTCGCCTGCGGCGCTCCGGCTGAGCCTACCGAGGCTCCCACCGAAGCGGCCCCAGTAGTAGACACTGCCGCGACCGAAGCCGCCATGCACGCCGAGGAGACCAAGCAGGCCGAAGCGGTCGCTCCAACTGAAGCCCCTGTGGTAGCCACCGAGGCCCCTCTCGCCACTCTGCGCATCTGGGCCGATGACACTCGCGCCCCCATCCTGCTCTCATTGGCTGAGGACTTCAAAGCAGCTTACAACGTCGAGCTGGTTGTTGAGCAAGTTGCCGATATCAATAACCAATTCACCCTCGCAGCTCCGGCCGGCGAAGGCCCCGACATCTTCATCGGCCCCCATGACCGTATTGGCGGCTTCATCGCCAGCGGCCTCTTGGCCCCGATTGACCTGGGCGAGAAAGCCTCCCTCTTCACTGACGTAGCCCTGCAAGGCTTCACCTATGATGGCCAACTTTACGGTGTGCCCTATGCCACCGAAAACATGGCCTTCTTCCGCAATGCCGACCTGGCTCCCGATGCGCCCGCCACCTGGGATGATGTGATCACCACCGGGGCCGCTCTGCAAACTGAAGGCAAAATCGAATACGTCATGGCCCTCAGCGGCACGACCTACGATGCCTTCCCCATCATGACCTCCTTCAATGGCTATGTCTTCGGTCGCGATGACCAGGGCAACTACAACGCCAACGACGTCGGCATTGACGGCGAGGGCATGGTCGCTGCCGGTCAGTGGCTATCCGATCAAATCACCGCCGGCTACCTGAGCGATAATACCGACTGGGATACGGCTCACACCCTGTTTGAAACCGGTAAAACCGCCTATCTTATGGCCGGCCCCTGGGCGCTCGATCGCCTGCGCGCTTCTGGCATCAATTACGCCATCAGCAACTTCCCGGCCGCGACCCAGCCTGGGCAACCGTTCGCCGGCATCCAGGGCTTCATGATCAACGCCCTCAGCGAAAACACCCTCCTGGCGCAGGCCTTCCTCACCGAGTTCGTCGCCACCGATGACGTGATGACGCAACTCTACAAGGCTGGCAATCGTCCTTCCGCATTCGCTTCCGTCCTTGCCGCCACGGATGACCCCGACCTGGTCGCCTTTGGTGAAGCCGGCGCTGAGGCGGCCCTCATGCCCGCCATTCCCGAAATGGGCTCCGTTTGGTCTGCCTGGAACAACGGCATCACCCTGATCATCCAGGGCCAGCAAACCCCGATCGACGCGTTAACGGATGCGGCCGGACAGATTCGCACGCTAATCGCCGGCGCGCTCGCGGGCATGGTCAATGTGCCCGGCTCCTATCAGGACAAGGCCGGTTGCGGCGCTGCCTGGGACCCGGCTTGCGCAGCCACCGCTCTGACCAAGGGCGATGACGGCCTCTACACCGGCACTTTCACGATTCCGGCCGGCAGCTACGAAACCAAAGTTGCGCTAGACGGCAGTTGGACAACCAACTACGGTATGGAAGGCGTCAAAGACGGCCCGAACTACGCCTTCGAAGTCCCCGCAGATGGCCCGGTGACTTTCAGCTATGACCCCGCCACCAACATCCTAACGATTACGGTCGGCCCGTAATCATTCTGATGTCTGCCAAGAAGGCCAGGGAAATCCTGGCCTTCTTTATATCCCCTACTCACAATAACGGAACTGTAGCCTTTCTCTGAAACCTTGCTAAAATATGAGTCTTAGTTAAGAAGAATAATAGGAGAGGATGGCTGTGCAAGCAACCGAAAAGAACCGGACTGCCCCTTCTAGCTCGCTAACCGCCTTGGTTGTGCGGCTACTCCTGCTTTTTGCTATTGATACTGCGGCCACCTGGCTGATCTTTAACCTGGTGGTGGATGGCGTTTACGTCCTTGCCGTCACCATTGGTCTGATCACCTTGGGCGTCAACATCGTCATTTTAGCCAAAGACCTATACCCCCTGCGCTGGATGGTGGTTGGCTTAGTCTTCATGATGTTGTTCTCCATCTATCCAATCCTTTTTAATATTTACGTGGCTTTCACGAATTACGGCGATGGTCATCTGTTCAATAAAGAACAGGTGATTTCCCAGATTGAAAAGGTCAGCTTTGTGCCGGAGGGAAGTCCAACTTACACCTGGACACCGTTTAAAGCCAAAGATAGCGACGATTTTATCTTGTGGCTACAGCGGCCGGGCGAACCGGGGCTGCTGGCGAAACCCGATGAAGCCCTAGTAACCGTAACCCCAGGCGCACAAGGCATCGGTGAGTTGGATAGTAAGGGTATCCCGATCAGCATTGAAGGCTACGATCGGCTTAATCCCATCACAGCCTCTACCTACCAGGAGAAGCTCACCTCGATTCTCTTCGGTGCAGAGCCGGAAACCGTCAGCGTGATTTCTTCCTCTACGGCCGCCTTGCGTCAGCCCCGTTACAAGTATGACTCGGTAAAGGATGTTGTCGTAGACCAATTGAACGGGGATGTTTACGAGCCTAAACTAGGAACATTTACCGGCCCGCAAGGTCTGACGCTCACGCCAGGTTTCTCGGCCACTATCGGTTTTGAGAACTTCCGGCGTTTCTTCTCTAGCCCGGCGCTGCGCGGCCCGCTGACGCGCATCGTAACCTGGAACTTTGCCTTTGCCTTCTTGAGCGTCTTTCTAACCTTTGCCTTGGGGTTGTTCATTGCCTATATCTACAATGATCCCCAATTTCCGGGGCGCAAACTTATTCAATCGCTTTTGCTGATTCCCTATACGATTCCCAGTCTGATCACCATTCTGGTCTGGCGCGGCGTCTTGAATCCGGAGATCGGTATTGTCAACCAGACGTTGCAGGCCTGGTTCGGCATTTCACCGCCCTGGTTTACCGACCAGTGGTGGGCCAAGGCGGGCGTGCTCCTGGTCAATCTATGGCTGGGCTATCCGTACTTCATGCTGATCTGTAGCGGCGCCCTACAAGCCATTCCGAAAGACATCTATGAAGCGGCCGAAATTGACGGAGCCAACGGTTGGCAGCGTTTCCGTCGAATCACCTTGCCGCTGCTCCTGGTGGCGGTCGGCCCCTTGCTGGTGGCCTCTTTCACCTATAATTTCAACAACTTCAACATCATTTTCCTTTTCATCAGTGGTGGGCCGCCTATTGCCGGCTCACCAACGCCCGCCGGTCACACAGACATCTTGATCAGCTATGTCTACAATCTGGCTTTTGCCGGCGGACGTTCCGTGGATTATGGCTTCGCGGCGGCTATCTCGATCATCATTTTCACCATTGTCGCGATGATCACGTTGCTCCAATTCCGTTACACGCGGATGTGGGAAAAGGTGGGCGAAAATGTTTAAGACACAGTCGGGGCAGAAACGCATTGGTATTATCTGGCGCTGGGCCGTGGCGGTCATCCTGATTTTCTTCTCGCTGTTTCCGGTGTTATGGATTTTCTCGGCATCTATTAACCCGTCGAGCACGCTGGGAGCGCAACGCCTTATCCCACAGAACGCCGGGCTTGACAACTACAAGTTTCTGTTTGAGCAGCCGGCTTTTCCCTTTCCATTGTGGTTCCTGAACTCGGTAAAAATCGCCTCCATCAGCACGGTGTTATCTGTCTCCATCACATTGCTGGCGGCTTACGCTTTTTCCCGATTCCGTTTCCGCGGTCGCGAAACGATGCTCAAGGGCATCTTGCTAGTGCAGGTGTTCCCCGGCGCGCTGGCTATGGTGGCTCTGTTTCTCATTGTGCAACAGTTGGGCGATCAGATTGCTGCCATCGGTTTGAACACCCATGCCGGCCTGATCCTGGTGTACATGGGGGGCGCAATGGGGATTAACATCTGGCTGATGAAGGGCTTTTTTGACTCGATTCCGCGTGATATTGACGAATCGGCCATGGTGGACGGGGCAACGCACTGGCAGATTTTCTGGCAGTTGCTAGTACCATTGATGCGGCCGATTCTCATTGTTATCGCCATCATCACTTTAATCGGCGTTTAAAGCGACTTTCTGTTGGCGCGCATTCTGCTCAAGAGCACTGAGCAGTATACGTTAATGGTAGGGCTACAGATATTTACCAGCGGCCAATTCTCGCAGAAATGGGGGCCGTTCACCGCCGGGGCATTGCTTGGCGCTCTGCCTATTATGATCATTTACCTGACCTTACAGGACCGCATTGTGGGCGGTCTGACACAAGGCGCGGTGAAAGGGTAGAGCTTCCTCAAGAACAAGTTTGGGCCAAAGCGGCCAGTTCGGCCAGCCTGTGATGTGTTGGCGATAGCTTGGGCAAGCGTGAGTGATTAGCTATGCGATGGATTCGGCAATGTATGTGGGTTATCCTGGCCCTGTTGGTTACCCAGCAGGGCTTTTTCATGCAAGTGGCGCGGGCAGAGCAGCCCGGGGTCTGGTTTGAAGAGGCCGGCGCGGCGAGCGGTGTGAGAAATAACCGCCTGGGCGACGAGCGAGCGATTGGTCAGGCCTGGGGCGATTATGATAATGACGGCTGGCTCGATTTATATGTGACCGATAGCGCCGGGCCGAACACTTTGTATCGCAACCAGGGGGACGGTCGTTTCAGCGTGGTCAATGGCGTCGGCTCTGAGAATACGGCTACTCGCCTGCCCCAGTTGTTGAGCGGCGGCGCAGTCTTCATAGATTACGATAATGACGGCTGGCGTGACTTATACGTGCTCAATTGGGGGCCCAATGTGCTCTTTCATAACGAACAGGGGCGCTTTGTGGACGTGACGGCGCAGGCCGGAGTGGCCGGTCTACCGGATGCCAACAGTCAAACCGCCAGTTGGGGAGATTATGACGCCGACGGGTATGTGGATTTATATGTGGCTAATTGGTCTTGCTATCCACGCTGCGGCCGACCGGTGACAGGGGATCGCGACCGGCTCTATCATAATAATGGCGACGGCACGTTTGCGGATGTGACGGATCTGCTGGGGGTCAAGAGCGTCGGGGCCGGTTTTGTGGCTAACTTTGTGGATTATGATAACGACGGCGACCCGGATATTTACCTGGTGAACGACGAGTTCATTAACCCTATCGGGAATGTGCTGTGGCGCAACGACGGCCCCGGCTGTGATGGGTGG
>JAYRVN010000075.1:0-9498 GCA_041918535.1 Chloroflexota bacterium | reverse complement strand
ATTCGGCCGAATCCATCTCCATCTCACCCTCTTCCTCGTCTATTCCCACCGCCGCTTCCGGCAACTCCAGCGCCGGCGTCGGACGCGCCGGGCTGGGCGCTGCCGGCCGGGCCGGGGCGGGTTTAGCCGGGGCGGGTTTAGCCGGTGTTGCCTTCACCGACGCTGGCTTCTCAGACGGCAGTCCGGGCTTCGCCCGGAGTTCCGGCGTAGCCGCCGGTGGCTGCAGTTTATGCAACCGCGCTGACCGTTGCCGCAGCTTCTCCAGCAAGCCCTCCACCGCCTTAGCCCGCGCCTCCGTGCCCGGCAGACGACTATACCCGCCCAAGACTTCCCCTACTTGCTCCACTAGGAATTGATCCGCCTCATCCACCGCCTCCACCTGCGCCTGTCCCACCCAGAACGCCGCAAACTGGCGCACACCTCCCACCACGGCCTTATTCTGAAAGCCCTGGCTCTTTTCCAGTTGTAACACGCGTTCGAGTCGCTGAAATGCTTGTGACATTTGTGACATACTGTTTACCCGTGGCAGTCTGGCCGCCGAGCGTTAAATGCGCCTGAGCCGACGCAACCATCTGCCCTTAATCAACCTGGATTGTACCCGCAAACCGGATGGAGCCAAAACATCCGGCAGCGCCCTTAACCACCCCGCCAGCTTCTGCACCCGCGCGGAAAAGCCCGCTGCGTTTCAACCTGTCCTCCCCCGCCGACGCTGCCCACAAACCTCGTCTGGCGCGCCGGCCGTCCATTCTCTCGGGTTTCTCAGATCGTGGCGGAAAATGTTGGCTATCAGCCCACAATTTGATACAATATACTTTTAGTGGTTAATAGGCTTGTTACTCTTTCTTTGGATAGGTTAAGTCTATTAACTCTCAAAGGGCAGTTTTTCTCTCCACACGGCATTCACAGCTCAATTGGTGGGAAAAGGTCTTGGTTGTAAGGATTGCGTTGCGTAGGACAGCTATCTACATGATAGGTGCCCAGGTCACAAGTAACTGATGTCGAGAGGGTGTTTCACAAGAAGTAACCGACTATCTAGTTCAGTTGTGATGACCGTTGCCGCCACTGTGACTGCTTAGGGCCTCATTGCGCTCTTGCTCACGCGGAAACTCAAACGAGAAATCGGATTAAAGACCAGTCCGGCGTGGCAGGTGTTAGTATCGTGGGTCAGCTCATTGTGAGCGCATATTGGAAAGGGGGTAAACCCGTTGTTCTAATCGAGTTGCGGAGCATATTCGAATCCGCACTACCCTATAGCCCGAAAGCCATGGCGGGCGCTTGGCAACAAGCCCTCCCACGCGGGCAACTCCTGTTCATTAGTGGATAGCAGCTTTGCCGACTCACGTCAGGCTCAGCGACACACCACACGGTCAGAGGATAGACTCAGAGCATTGCGAGATGCTCAAACGGAATTCTTCAGCCCGTCAACCTAAAAACATAATAAATTTTGAGTGGAGACATGGAAAACAAACTGTACGTAGGTAATTTATCTTATGACGTGACGGAAGACGATTTGCGCGACTTGTTCGCCCCGGCCGGTTCCATCAAGTCAGTGACCGTGATCAAAGATCGCGACACCGGTCGTTCCAAAGGTTTCGCCTTTGTTGAGATGGAGACCCCGGCCGAAGCGCAGAAAGCTATCAGCCTTTTCAATGGCAAGGAAATGCAAGAGCGCGCTCTGACCGTCAACATCGCTCGGCCGAAAGAAGACCGCCCCAAGACCGGTGGTTTCGACAATCGCCGCAGCAGTGACCGCCCCGGCATGGATCGTCCGCGCAGCGGCGGCAGCAGCAGCGGCGGCCGCGGCGGCAGCGGTGGCAAACCCACCGGCCGTCGTTCTTGGTAGTCAACTGAGAACACGTCAGACGCCCATGCGTGCAAGCGCAAGGGAATCTGACGGCTTAAGAGCCGACCCCGGCGTCACTGCCGGCAGCCGGCAGTTATAAGCCAAAAAACAGGGGCCGACCGGAAAAATCCGGTCGGCCCCTGATGCGTTAGACGCTTACACGCAGCCCGCAGTTATTTCCAACCGGGCGTCGGCTCACGACCGGAGAATGCAAGCGAAGCCGATTGCGCCCGGGCCGATGTGGACGCCCAAAGCCGGGGTGATGCCCAATGTCAAGGGGGTGCGTCCGCCGGGGAAAAAGGGGTGGAGTTGCTCGCGCAGCGCGTCAGCCTCGGCTTCGGCGTTGGCGTGTAATACGGTCAAAGCCTCCATCGGCCCCAACTGCCCGGCGATCTCGACCAGTTTCTCTGGCACACGCTTGCTGGTGCGCACCTTTTCGACCGCATTCACTTCCCCCTGGTTGACTTGCATAATTGGCTTAATCTTCAGCAGCGCTCCCAGACCGGCCTCCAGAAAGCTCACCCGCCCGCCGCGTCGCAGGAATTCCAGCGTGTCCAAGCCGGCATAAACGCGCACCCGGCGGCGACGATCTTCCATGCGCGTCAGGACCTCCTCCAGCGGCAGCCCGGCCTCAATATCCTCGGCCGCCCCTAAAACCTGCAAACCGATGCCCATACTGAGCGTCTGAGAATCGAAAGGGATCACGCGCGCGCGGCTGACGGCCTCGCCGCCCTGGTGCGCCATCGCTAAAAAGCTGCTGAATTGACCGGCGATATGCACAGAGATAATAGCCGTCGCGCCCGCCTGAGCCAATTGCTCATAGACGGCGGTGAAGACGCCCGGCGATGGGGCGGCAGTGGTGGGGTGCGCGGGATAATTGGGCAAATCAGCGTAAAACTGGTTACGCTGCAAGTCAATTCCCTCCTGATAACTCTGATCGCCAATGTTGATATAGGCAGGGATGATGGTGATTTGATGCGCCCTGACGAGGTCTTCCGGCAGGTCGCAGGTGCTATCAGCTACAAGGCGAATGGTCATGGGCAATCCTGCTGTGGGTTTTAAGGTGGATAAAAGGTTCAGCGCCTATGCAGAGAATGGGCAGATAATCGGTCAGGCGAATATCATGGCCGGTTGAGAGGCAGACCTTGGCGGCTTTTCGCATAGGTTTTTATTCTACCCCGACAAGGTAGTAGTAATGGGGCTGACCGCCAGAGTGAAGCTCAACCTCCAGGTCTGGGTAAAGCTCCGAGACATGGGCAACCAGCGCTTCGGCCTCTCTTAGCGTGACATCCTGGCCATAATACAGTGTGACGATTTCGCGGTCAGCCAGGCCTATGTGGGCGAGCGTAGCGGCCACGACTTCGCGTATGTCGTGACCGGACGCGCAAACGCCGCTGTTTGTCAGGCCGATCAATTGACCTTCAGCCACATTGACGCCATTGAGCGTGACGCTGCGGGTGGCGCGGGTGATCTCGGCGCTGGCAACTTCGGCGGCGGCGGCGGTCATGGCAGCCGCCACGGCATCCAGATCGCCATCAGGGTCATAGGCCAACATAACGGAGATGCCCTGGGGGATGGTGCGTGTTGCGATGACAATCACATCTTTAGAGCTGAGGTCGCGGGCCGATTCGGCGGCTAAAATGATGTTTTTGTTATTGGGCAAGACAATGACATTCTCGGTGGGCACGTTATGGATGGCATTTACGATTTCTTCCGTGCTGGGGTTGTTGGTTTGCCCGCCCATGACAATCTCGGCTACGCCCAAGCTGCGGAAGATGCGAGCAAGGCCGGGGCCGGAGGCTACGGCGACGACGCCGATCTGTTGGGGGCGCAACATGATAGCCGGCGGGGGAATCAGGTCGTCTTCAGAAGGCTCTGGCGTCAATCTCTTGGATGGGGGAAGCGTTGGGCCGTGGTCAATGATCGCTTCCATCTGCATTTGCATGTTCTCGACGACGACATCGGTGATGTGCCCCAAACCAATCGCATAGCTGATGGGCTGACCGGGGTCTTGCACATGCACATGCACCTTGATGATTTGCTCATCGCCCACAACCACAGTCGAATCACCCATCGCATCTATCTGGCGACGCACGTCGAGGACATTCAGGTTGCGCCCAACGAGAATGAATTGCACATCATAGGGGTATTCCAGATGGCCGCCGGCAGGTTGGGCCAGGGCCTGGGCCGAGAGTTCGGGGGCAGCGGGGGTGAGGACGGGGGGCGCGGGGATGGCGGGGGACGTTTCGGCCGAATCCTCTAGCTCCCCATTCAGCCATCGCCACATCCCTTCTAGCAAATAGACCAACCCCTGCCCGCCCGAATCCACCACCCCGGCCTGTTTGAGGACCGGCAGCAGATCGGGCGTGCGCAACAAAGTCTGCCGGCAACGTTCCAAGACACGCTCTAGCATGAACAACAAATCATGGCTCCGGGCGGCCACTTCGGCCGCTTCCCCGGCGCCCTCGCGAATAACTGTCAGGATTGTGCCCTCCACCGGGCGCATCACCCCTTTATAGGCTGTATCCGTGGCCTCTTTCAGGGCTGTGGCCAACTCCGGCGCATTAAAAACCGCCTTGTCTTTCAACGAACGGGCAATCCCACGCCAGACTTGACTTAAGATCACCCCCGAATTCCCGCGCGCGCCCATCAGCGCCCCTTGGGCGATTTCCTGGGCGATTTTTCCCACGTGGTGTTCATCCGACAACGGCTCAATCCGCCGATAAGCGGAGCGCATGGTCAACAGCATATTGGTGCCGGTATCGCCGTCGGGAACCGGGAAAACATTCAGGGCATTGACCTCTTCGCGATGTCGTTCCAACCACACCAGGCCGGCGTGGGTTAGATGGCGTAGCGTCTGCCCATCACACTCAAGTTTGCTCGCCACGGCCACTCCCGACAGGTTTGAGATTTCTTTTTGCGTCACTCGCTAAACTCCTCCACGCGCCCATGACCCTGACAATACCGGCGCCGCCGTCACTGCAGTTTCGGCCGAAATTTTTCGATCAGCTTTCATCGGCATGTCGCAAACCTTGCACATAGACGTTGACCGCTTTGACCGGCATCCCGAAGGTTTGCTCCACGCGGAACTTGACCGTGTTTTGAATGCTCTCAGCCACAGCGCGAATACGCGTTCCGTATTCGACAATGACATGCGTATCGATGGTAATTCCGTCCGGCTCGATGGTCACGTTCAGGCCCAGGCGGCTATCCCGGGAGAGGCGTCGCGCCAGGCCATCTACCAGGCCCTTCTGAGCCATACCCACCACACCATAGCACTCATTGATGGCGGAACCGGCCACCGACAATACGGCGGTAGGAGAAACATCTACAGTGCCGAAGGTTTTCTTCTCGTCAGTCATAAGGATTACCCACCCTATTCCACGCCAAGCGCGCCGGGCATCAGCCCGAATTCTTCCGGTTGGGTTGACGGCCCACCCATTCCCAACATGTTGTTGCTAAAAGTTCGGTACGCATCTATAATATTAACCCGCAGCGGCCATAAAGGTCGCTCTAATTGGTAGAATCAAGGTGTGAATTATGGCTAAATGTGACTTTTGCGGCAAGCAACCGATGTTTGGACACAATGTTAGTTTCTCAGAGCATAAGACAAACCGGCAATTTCGGCCGAATATCCAAAAAACATTAGTCCTTGAGAACGGGCGCATGGTGCATAAGCGCGCCTGCACGCGCTGCATGCGCACGCTCGTCAAATCCTGACCCGGCGACAAACCTTGGCTTGGAGATTGCATTACGGCGGCGCCACGCCGCGCCGTCGTTTTCGCCAATCTCCGGATGATCTCTGCTGCTCTCTCCTCCACGCCGGTCGCTGACCGGCTTATTGTTTGGCGACGCCGACCTGGCCTACCCAGGTCACTGATTAGCCCAGAGAGGTGCGCCATGTGCGGACTGCCCCAACCTGGCGCAAAGCCATCTCCACCGGGTCTAATTGTTCCGGCGTGACCAGGGCGATCATATTGCCGCCGCGCCCTGCGCCGGATAGCTTGGCCCCCAGCGCCCCCGCCCTCAACGCCGCCTCGATGAGCCGCTCCAGCGCCGGATTGGAGACGGTCATGGCCTGCAAGACGCGCTGATTCTCATTCATCAAGCGGCCTAAGTGCGCCGGGTCACCCTCAGCCAGAGCCGCGTGGGCGGCGTGAGCGATATGCCCGCAGCGGTCGAATAACATCTCAAAAGTGGCCGGGTCGGCCTGCCACTGCCGTCGTACATCCGCCACCACCCCTTTGGTCTCGCTGCGCACCCCGGTATCGCCGATGATCAGATGCAGCGGCCGGCCGGTAATGAAGGGCTGGACCAAGTTATTGCCGGGTCGGCGCAGGAAGAAAACCGGTTGCTCATAACTGACGACGGTGTTGTCAATGCCGCTGGGCGTGCCGTGATGCAAACATTCCACGGCATAAGTGAGATCGCAAACCGTAGCATTTTCGGCCGAATCCCCCAAATGTCGCAGCAAGGCCCGAATCAACGCCGCCGCCGTCGCCGCCCCGCTGCCCAGACCGCCGGCAATCGGAATCGCGCTGCGGACGGTTAGCCTCAACGCCGGCAACGCCATTCCACCTAGATAACGCTGAACATAGCGCACCGCGCTCAACAAAGGCGGCGTCGTTTCACTCACCGCTGCCCAGGTTAGGCCCGCCTGATAACGTTCGCCCAAATCCGGCAACCACAAGTCCAGCGTCATCCCGTCGCTCGCTTCGACCGTAGCCTCGGCGCGCACCTGCATAAGCGGCGCAGCAATCGCCGGGCGACCATACACGACCGCATGCTCGCCAAAAAGGATAATCTTGCCTGGCGCCGTCGCTTCTGTCATCATGTCTCACGGCGCCACATACAGCGCCAGAAAAACCACCAGGAAGTAGAGCGCCAACGTCACTTGCACCGGACGATCCTGCAACAGAATATCCTCCGGCGCGCCGCCCTGATGCTTGACGTGGATCAGGTACAAATAGCGAAAAACCCCATAAATGACAAACGGGATGGTCAGCATCATCAGATGGTTCTGCGGCAAACCCTCGGCCAGAAATGTGTAAAGGCTATACGAAGCGATGGCGCTGGTCGTGACAATGCCAATCAGCTTGTCCAGCAGTTCAACCGTATATTCCTCCAGGCTGGCCCGATGGTTGTTGGCATCTTCACCCAGCAAGACCATCTCTTGCCGCCGTTTGCCCAACACCATAAACAGGGAAAGGAAGCCGCCGAAAACATACAGCCAGGGTGAGAAGCGTTCTACTTGAATGACGGTCACTCCGGCGGCAATACGCAGGATAAAACCTAGCGCTACAACCGAAATATCCAAAAGAACTACGTTCTTGAGTTTGAACGAGTAGAGAATCTGGCTGATAAGGTAGGCCAGCAGAATCAGCCCAAAAGCCGTTGACAGCCAATACCCGGCCGCCAGACTGCCTAATGCTAAGAAAACAACCGCCAGGCGCGCCACCCGCGGCGACAGTTGGCCCGCCGGCAATGGGCGCAGGCGCTTGGTGGGATGTCGGCGGTCATTGTCAATATCCGCCAGGTCGTTCATGATGTATACCGCCCCGGACATGAGGCAGAGCAACACAAAAGCGGCCAGGGTGTGCCAGATACGTGGGAGCGTCAAATTCGCGTCGTAGATCAGGGCCACAAAGACGAAGCCGTTTTTGGGCCACTGGCGTGGGCGCATGGTGGTGAGCAAAGCCGAAAACAAAGGTGGACTCCTGAGCGAATGGGGGTTAACCACTCTGAATGTAGGGTGTTTCTATCACGATTCGGCCGAATAAGCGAATCACTCCCCGCTTCTTAGCCCGCTTCTCACCCCTCACCCTGCAACTCCCACCACACCTTTTGCGTACAGAGAACAGTCAAACAGGTCGGCAAATTCGGCCGAAAACTGAAGGAGTCTGCCCATGAGCAACGACATTGACACCCTCAAGCAAGCCGAAAAAGAACAACTCAAGAACCTGACCGACACCATCCCCCTAGAGAAAAGCCAGCCGCAGCCGATAGAGGCGCGTTGCGGGCATGCCGGCAGTTGGGTTTGGGGCGTCACGCTGGTTTTCTTGGGCGCGTTTTGGTTGCTCGGCGGTATCTTCCCGTTCAATTGGTGGGCCATTTTCATGCTGGCGCCGGGATTGACCAAACTCAGCGAAGCGCTGCAAATCTACTGGCGGCAAGGTCGTCTATCCGACTACGGCGGGAATGCGTTAACCTGGGGCGTGATCCTCACCTTGATGGGCGGGATATTCTTGTTCGGCGGAAACCCGGCTCTGTTTTGGCCGCTGATTCTGGTTGGCCTCGGTCTGAGCACCCTGACCCGCCTGGCCTGGCGCTAAGGCCCGGCAGGCAGCCCAGACAATGGCGCAAAACTATCCGGCGCTGCGCGGGAATTTGACAAGTGGGGGACGACAGCTATAATGAGGGTCTAAATTAGCCCAGGTGGCGGAATTGGCATACGCAGTAGGTTGAGGGCCTATGCCGCAAGGCGTGGAGGTTCGAGTCCTCTCCTGGGCACACTTAACGCCAGGATCGCACAGGATCCTGGCGTTTTTTTTTGCGCCGTCTCCAATAGGTAGGCGGTTATCTCAAATGATAACTTTATCCGGATTATTGCCGGCGTCCCGGATAGCTTGCCGGACGTTCACCCGCGATAATAACACCAGCCCGATAAAGAAGAAGAAGATCAGCGAGAGAATGGCCGGGCGCAAGCTGCCGAACCATTGATTCACCAGGCCAAAAAGGAGTGGGCCAATCCAGGATGTGCCGCGCTCGCTCACTTCGTAGATAGAGAAAAACTCTGCTTCCTTTCCGTCCGGGATCATTTGGGCAAAGAGGCTGCGGCTGATGGCCTGGCTGCCACCCAAGACAATGGCAATGAACGCGCCCAGAATCCAGAATTGCAGCACACGACTCTCGCCGCGTAACCCGGCATAGGCATACGAGACAACTACGGCCCAGATCGCCAGGCTAATGAGAATGGCGCGCTTAGCGCCGATCCAATTGGCTAACCGCCCCCAGAATAACGCGCCGCCAAAAGCGACAAACTGGATCATGAGAATAAGCAAAGCCAGTGAACCTTGCTCCATTTGCAAGCCGCCTTGAATAAGGGGGGCAGCGGCAAAGATGGAAGAGACGGCAATCACGGTTTGAATGCCGTCATTGTAAAGCAAATACGCCAACAAAAAGCGCAACGTTTGCGGGTAACGACCGGCTTCCCGAAACGTTTGCCGCAGTTGCTTGAAACCGACAGTGAGATACCCTTCGCCTTCAGGCAAAATGCGCCGGGCGTGACGGGGCAACAAGCGGTTCCATGTCAGATAAGACCAGCCAAACCACCAGATGCCGGCGGAGGCCAGGTTGATGCGCACCGCCAGGCCCGCGTCAATCCCCAGGCGGTCACGGAGTTGGTAAAAGATCAGGTTCAGCAACAGAAGCAACCCACCGCCCAGGTAGCCCAGGGCCCAACCGTAAGAAGAAACGCTGTCGCGCTGATCTTCGCTGGCGATATCCGGCAGGTAGGCGTTATAGAAGACTATGGCTGCGCCGAAGCTTAGATTCGACAAGATGAACAGGAGGCCGCCCAGCCACCATAAATCGCCGCTGATGAAAAACATGGCTATGGTGCCTATGGCGCCAAGCGTGGCGAAGAGGCGCATCAT
>JAYRVN010000074.1:0-2939 GCA_041918535.1 Chloroflexota bacterium | reverse complement strand
TTCGAGCAAGGGCGCTGTTTCGTCCAACGGGCCGCTCAGACTGAGGTGCGCCAGCAAGTAGTCGCGCGCGCGGCTGCGCGCCGCGTCGGCGGGCGCGCTCAAGGCGTAAACGCCCGGCGGCGCGCTCCCGGTTTGGGCGTGGCCGTCGAGAATGTGCAAAGGCGTGGTGAGGGGCTGCAACTCCATACTTGGGCGCTTGCTGTGACTGTCTGAGGCTGGTGTTAAGGATAGCACGCCGGGGCATAGGATACAAATTGTGCCGGCCTGGCGGCGGGGGTGGGTGAGAGAAGCGGGAATGGAAGTTCGCAGATTCGGCCGAAACGTGGTATCCTATCTCTGTCGTGCGGCCTCCGGCCCACGCGCCAACCCAATCCACGCAGCGGTCACGGCCTGATATCTGTGACCGCTTTTCTTGCGTCAACCGACCAGGCGTTATGACAACTGCTGCCACGCTTACCGATACATCCGCCGCCGAGAGCCTTGACCAGGCTATCGCCACCCGGCGCACCTTCGCCATCATCTCCCACCCCGACGCCGGCAAGACCACCCTCACTGAGAAGCTCCTGCTCTACGGCAACGCCATCCACCTGGCCGGCAGCGTGCGCGCCCGTCGCAACCAGCGCAGCGCCGTCTCCGACTGGATGGCCATCGAGCGCGAACGCGGCATCTCCATTACTTCCACCGTTCTGCAATTCCCCTACCAGGGTCGCATCATCAACCTGCTGGACACGCCGGGCCACCAGGATTTCTCCGAGGACACCTATCGCACGCTGGCGGCTGTAGATAGCGCCGTCATGGTGATTGACGCGGCCAAAGGCGTCGAGGCCCAAACTCGCAAACTATTCGAGGTGTGTAGCCGGCGCGGCATTCCCATTTTTACCTTCATCAACAAGATGGATCGCCCCGCCCGCGACCCTCTGGGCTTGTTGGATGAGATCGAGACCGTCCTGGGGATGCAGGCTGTGCCCATGAATTGGCCTATCGGCGACGGCGACAAATTCCTCGGCGTTTATGACCGCCTGACGGCGCAGGTTTTCCTGTATGATCGCACCGTCCACAACCAGACCATTGCGCCAGAAACCATCACCACGCTGGATGACCCGCGCATCGCCGCCGGCCTGAGCAGCCTGCAATTAGACGATTTGCACACCAGCATCGGTTTGCTAGACGAGTTGGCTAAATTCGACCTGGATTTATTGTTGCAGGGTAAGCAAACGGCGGTCTACTTCGGCAGCGCCCTGACCAATTTCGGCGTCCAGCTCTTCCTGGATGCATTCGTCACCTACGCCCCACCGCCCGGCGCTTATCCCAGCACCATCGGGCAAATTGACCCCATCACCCACGACTTCTCCGGCTTCATCTTCAAGATTCAGGCCAACATGAATCCGCGCCACCGCGACAGCGTCGCCTTTGTGCGCATTTGCAGCGGGCGCTTCGAGCGCAACATGCTGGTCAACCATCCCCGCAGCGGCCGCGCCATCCGCCTGCCGCGCCCCTACAAGTTCTTCGCCGACGAACGGGAAGTGGTAGAAGAAGCCTATGCCGGGGACATCATTGGTCTGCCCGGCAGCAAGGATTTTGCTATCGGCGACACCATCAGCGCCGGCCGTGCCTTTGACTTTGCGCCCATCCCGCGCTTCGCCCCGGAGCATTTCGCCCGCATCATCAACCAGGACATCGGCAAGCAAAAACAGTTCATCAAGGGTCTGCACCAACTGGAAACGGAAGGCGCGATGCAAGTCCTGTACGAGGCCGACGCCTTGCGCCGCGACCCCATCCTGGCCGTTGTCGGCGTCTTGCAATTCGAGGTGGTGCAGGCGCGCCTGGAAGATGAGTATGGCGTCCTAACGCGCCTGGAGCGCCTGCCGCACCAGTTATCGCGCTGGGTAGAAGGGCCGGAGGAGTTCATCGAAGAACTCCCCTGGCGTTACGGCATGTTACGCGCCCAGGACGCCGCCGGTCGTCTGGTCGCCCTCTTCAGCTCCCCGCATGAACTCAAGTATTACGGCGACAAATACCCCAAGCTCATCTTCCGCGACGCCGTTCAGTAGCTACAGACTGGATATAACTTCAGCACATGCTCCGGCGGTTGTGGATGCCGCGCCCTCAATACAGACTGTGGGCCAGTCGAGACGTATTAGCTTTGCTACGTTGGGACGGGCTGGCTGGTTTGCCCGTCACTATGCTATTCGACTGTATGTCGGCTAATTGGATGCGCGCATGACAAGAGGAAGGTAGAAAGCGTGTAGAGGCTGAACTATAACTTCGGCCGAATTCCAGCTTTCACTGACGTACCATGCTTCGTGGGGATGTGTGGCTCCCAGCGTGGTGACGACCACATAGTAAGTTTCGCCCGGCATCAAATCGGGAATAGTGGTAGAGGACCCCGTGGATACCAGGGTGGAAGTGATGTGCTGACCGGAGGCCAAACCGTAGTAGACGCGATGACCGCTGGCTAACACGGCACCCGGTTGGTCTTGCCACGTAACGTACAATCCATCGGTGGTATGGTGTGCCCGCACATTAACAGGCGCGGGGATACCCGCCGCTGCGTCGGCCAGAACCATTGCCCCGGTGTAGTTGCCTTCGTAGAAGGCGACTAGCGCGTTGCTGATGGTAGTTGTATTGGAAATAACTCTGCTGACCAGGCGCGCATTGTAAAGGTGTTGGGCAAAATAGATGTCCTCCAGCGCATCAGGTTGCCGGCCATTGAAGGTATTAACATGGTCTTCTGTTTTTTGCACATACTGATAACCGTAGCCAAAGCCGTAGTCAACTCCTTCTACTCCAGTGATAGGC
This sequence comes from Chloroflexota bacterium, assembly GCA_041918535.1. Classification (GTDB taxonomy): domain Bacteria; phylum Chloroflexota; class Anaerolineae; order Promineifilales; family Promineifilaceae; genus DAOTXO01. The sequence continues at coordinate 140 of JAYRVN010000074.1, read as the reverse complement.
ACGGTGGCGAACAACTCCGTGCCCTCATTGTGGTCGTTCATGGTGATCAACTGCACCCACGAGATTGGGACGGTATAGGTGATTCCAATACTGGCATTATAATCAAAGAGAATTTGCCACGTCTTGTCATACACCGCCCC
>JAYRVN010000073.1:0-10379 GCA_041918535.1 Chloroflexota bacterium | reverse complement strand
TTCTCTCGCGTCGCCTGGTTGAGGCCCAAGAAACGGAAACCCGCCGCATCGCGCATGAACTCCACGACGAAATCGGTCAGGCTCTGACCGCCTTGAAACTGGAGCTGAAACGACTGCTCGTCGGTTCGTCCGAGACCTTCGCGCCGGTGCAGACCAGTCTGGACATTGTAGAACACATTCTCCAACAAACTCGCAATCTCTCCCGCGATCTACACCCGCCTATGCTGGATGATCTGGGATTGGTCAGCGCGCTGCATTGGTATCTGGATCAACAGGCGCAGCGAAGCGGCCTGACCACCCGCTTCAGCAGCGCTTTACTGCCACGTCTACCGGCCGCCATCGAGCTAACCTGCTTTCGTGTGGCCCAAGAAGCCGTCACTAACATCATTCGCCATGCCAGAGCGGACAATGTATATGTCCGCCTGGAACGCAATAACGGCGAGGTAACCTTGCGTATCAGCGATGACGGCGTGGGTTTCAGCCTGGAAGAAGCGCGTCTACGCTCGCTGCGCGGGGAGAGTCTGGGACTGTTCGGTATGCAACAACGGGTGCAACTGCTGGGAGGCTCGCTGGAGATCGTTTCTGAGCCAGGCGAGGGCACTACCCTGACGGCATATTTGCCGGTGGGAGAGCCTCCGGCAACAGTCACACCCTAGGAGATGGCGGATGGGAACAATCAGAGTGATGCTGGCAGATGACCATCAACTCATGCGAACCGGCATCCGCGCCGTGTTGCAAGCGATGCCGGAGGTTGAGATTGTGGGGGAAGCGTCTAGCGGCCCGGAAGCAGTGCGGATGGCGCGTCAATTACGCCCTGACCTGGTGCTCATGGATATCCGGCTGCCGGAGTTGGATGGGTTTGCGGCGACGCGGCAGATTAAATCCGATTCGGCCGAAACACGGGTCATTATGCTATCCTCATACAGTCACGAAGAGTACGTGCTGCAAGCCGTCGGACCGGAAGGCGTGGGCGCAGATGGCTATGTGCGCAAGGAAGACTCTCCCGAACATTTGCGGGAGGCGATTGCGTCCGTCATGCGCGGGCAAACCTACCTGACCCCTGTCGTAGCGACGCGGGTGCTCGACTATCTAAATCGCACACGTGGAAGCGCCAAAGGCGGCCTCTCGCCGCAACAGCGGGAAGTCTTAATCCTAATGGCCAAGGGCCAAACAACCAAAGAGATCGCCGAAACGCTGGGGCTGAGCATCAAAACAGTAGAGACCCATCGCAGCCGTCTCATGGAGCGTTTGGGCATTTATGACGTGGCCGGGCTGGTACGTTGGGCTATTCGCATGGGCTTGGTTTCGGCCGAAGAGTGATCCCGCAACCGGTCCATCGGGGAATCCCCGACAGCCGCGTCAGGAAAGCACCGCTTGTCTAGTCTCACCCCACGTAGTACCCTTATGTGAGTTAGATTAGTCGGTAGTTTTCTAACGCGCGACTCTCGAAGAACGGGCACACCTTGCGTGTGCCCGTTGCGTTTTCCCCCACAAGAAAACAGACCCGCCGTGACGGGCCTGAAGGAATGACCCCGGAAGGATTTGAACCTTCAACCAGACGATTAAGAGTCGCCTGCTCTGCCGTTGAGCTACGAGGCCGAATAGAAACAACATTATAACCCAAGCGCCGCAAATTTCAAGACCTGTTGCGCACCGGCCTTGTCTATGCGAAGCTCTTCTTGGTGGACAAGCGGACGCGGGTTGGCTTATCACGCAAGGTCTCAGTACAATCAGGCCCATGCGATTCACCAACCCTGGGCGGTAGACGACAAACCGATGATCACAAAGCGCAAACTGGGTATTTTGTTCATTCTAGCAGGTTTAGCCGGCGCGGGCGCGCTGCTGGCGGTTGATCTTCTGGGCGCGGGCGCCTTTCAAGGCATCGGCCCGGCCCAGCGCAAAGGGCTGCTCATCGCCGCCGGACTGGTCGGCCTCGGCCTGACCCTGCTCCCACTGGGCAATCGCCCCGCCTGATCATGCCGGCCATCCGACAACACCCCCTGTTCCTCCTGCCAACAGCCCTGATCGGCCTGGCGTTGCTGGTCTTTCTAGGCTATTTCGTGATTTATAATGTCTATGCCGTCGCCTTGTTCCAGTTTCCCTTCGACTATGACCAGGGCGAGGGATTCGAGTTAGTAGACACCCTGTTGTTCAGCCAGGGCGAATGGCCCTATCGCGACAATGACCGCTACCCCTTCTACTCCTCCAATTATCCGCCGGTTTTCCACCTGGTAACGGCGCCGTTGGTCTGGCTCTTTGGCCCGCACTATTGGACGGGGCGGCTGGTAGGCTATCTGGGCACGCTGGTAACGGCGGCGGCGATCGGCTGGGCGGTATGGCGACAGGGCCGGCGTTGGTGGCTGGCCGTCTTGAGCGGGCTGGCCTTTCTCGCCTCGAATTATGTGTATCATGTGGGGCCGCTGTTCAGGCAGCACATGTTTATGGTCATGTTTGAAACGCTGGCAGTGGTCTGGCTCACTCACACGCTTGAACGTGAAGAGACAGACGGTCGGCGCTATAACTGGCGGCTGCTAGGGGTGATGGTCTTGCTGCTGCTGGCAGGCTACACCAAGCAACTGGCCTACGCCACGGTGGTCGCGGTGTTTGCCTTTTGGGCGTTGCGGCAGACGCGGCGAGCCATCGCCTGGGCCATTCCCTTCGCGGCCGTGACGGCGCTGCTCTTTTTCGCCATCAACTGGGCCACCCATGGCGAGTGGTTCATCGCCACGGTCACGGCCAATGTCAACCGGTTCGTGCCCGGTCAGGCCTTGGGGTTGTTTCGCCAGTGGTTTCAGTTACATACCCTGCTGGTCATCATCAGCGGGGCGTATCTCATCTATCAACTCTACCTGGAGCGGCTGTCTGCCTATAGCCTGTGGTTCGCCTGCGCCACACTCAACAGCGTAACGGCGGGCAAGTGGGGCGCGGGGGAATCCTACTTTGCCACAGCCATCGCCGCCAGTTGCCTGGTCACCGGGGTCGCCTTCAGCCGGCTGCTCAACGGCTTACAGACAGACGAATGGCGGCGCGCGCGACCCAGGTTGAGCGGCGTTGCCGTCTGGTTGGCGCTAACCGTCATACCGCTGCTTTTCCTGTGGCAGGCGGGCAAGGTGTATCACATGCCCACGCGTCTGCCCTGGCTGCGCGCAACCGCGCAAATGCTGGGCAAACCGACGGAGACATTTATTGCGCCACAGACATCCTGTTCTGCCCCCCGTCCGCCTGAAGCCGTGCCTTATGTGGACAGCGTCGGCCCGACGTTGTTGGGGCGACCGCCCGAACCGGCAGACACACAGGCGGGTATGGAGATTGTGCGCTTGATTGCGGCCGGCCAGACGCCGGCTTTCAGCGAGGAGGCGGGTTTCAACTTGCGAATCGGCCGAACCGTCGTCACAAACCCCACCCAACTCCTTAACCTCTATCAGAATAACCAGGTAAACCTGAGTGAAATGCTGGATATGCTCGACCGCCAAGCCTTTGACACCGTCGTCTTGCGCGCCCAGTTTTACCCGCCGCCCGTGTTGGACATGATCGGCCAGCGCTACACCACCACCCATCTGGTGCCCATGAACGGCTTTGTTTACTGCGTGCTGCAACCCCGGCGTTGAGCCACCGGCCATTCGGCCGCGGCGTCGGCCCTGGCGCGCAATCCTTTGAGGCGACGCCCGATCGCCGGTCTACAACCGGTCTATAACCGTTCTATAACGCCGTTCTCATCCGGCGCTTATTTTTTGGCCCACAATTGAGGTATGCATGAGACGCGTCAGGCCGGCAGGTGTCAAATCAATGCTGACAACCGGCTAACACGTAACGTCAGGCGGCCCTGCATCCGCCCATATCTTAGCGGTAGTTTGATTGTGGAGGTTTTATCCGTGTATCAACCAAAGTTTTCCCGCCTTACTTTTGGCTTGCTTCTTGTTTTGGCGCTGGTCGCCTCGGTGTTGACGCTCAGCGCAACGCGTGGGCAAGCTGCGCCGCCGGCTGCGCCTACCTTCACGGAGGCGGGGGTGAGGGATCTGGTTTCGGCCGCAACCGGGCTCTCTTTCTCCCTCTACACGCCGCAAATTCACATTTCGGCCGAAGGCAACCTCACCGCCCCAGGCTTGACGGCTCGCCTTGATGAGCCCGGCGCGCCCGCCATCCCTTACTACAGCACCCTAATCGCTCTCCCTCCCGGCGCCGAAGCCGCCATCACCATCACACCCGACAATATCACCCGGCACACTTTGACCACGCCCATCACCGCCGCCGCCCAGGTTGCCGACCGGGCCGGGCTGGATGACGCCCTGGAAAAGGGCCTGCCCATCTCCAGCCTGGATCAATTCGGTCTGGCTCATCCTCAAGCCCCCCACATCTATACGGCCGACACCAACTACCCGGCCGCCCTCTACGACCTTTCCGCGCCCATGATCCTGCGCGACTTGCGTGTGGTTCGGCTCTCCCTCTACCCATTGCGCTACAATCCCGTCCAGGGACAGTTGCAGCAAGCCGGCCGCTTGCAGGTCGCCCTACAATTCTCCGGCGCTACGGCCAACCCCGCCCCCCGCGTTGTCGGGCGCGATGCCGACTTAACCGCCAGCCTGGACAAATTGGTGTTGAACCCCGCTCAGGCCCGCGCCTGGCACAGCCGACCGATCAGCTTGCAATCTCTAGGCACAACCTTCCCGCTCGGCGTCCCCACTTTCAAGATCGAGGTCAATCAAGATGGCATCTATGACGTCACCTATGCCGATCTGGTGCAGGCCGGTATGGATGTGAATGGGGTTGACCCCCATCACTTCGCCCTAAGCTATCGCGGCCAGCCCGTGTCTTACCAATTCATCGGCAACGGCAATAACTTCTTTGAAGCCGGCGAAGCGATCCGATTCTATGGCTGGGCTTTCCGTGGTTCACGCCTGGAAGCGCAATACATCACCCACAACATCTACTGGCTTTGGCTAGACCCAGCCGCGGCCAGCGTGATCCCCGTCGGCGTCAATCCGGCGGGCGTGTCCAATCTCGACGGCACGCGCATGACCGTGAACGATGACCCGGATGTGCTATACTTCTCTTCATTCACCGACCAATGGCAAGACGCGCCCAACGAGCCGGACGCCTGGTATTGGGCGCGCATGCAACAAACCGTCGGCTGCAACGGCATTTCCCCTTGCCCAACCCCGCACATTAAAACCGTTACCGTTGACCTCCCCCACCCCATTTTAGATAGTCCAGACGCGGCCAATGTCCTGGTTGAAGTTATGGGGCGCGGGATCACCGACCACAATGTTCAGGTTGATGTCAACAATGTGCCCGCCGTCGCCACTTTGCAGTTTTACGGCAAAGTGGATGCAAATGCTGAGGGCGTTATGGCGGCCAGCGACTTGCTGACCGGGGCAAACACCTTCAAAGTGATCCTGCAATCGAATCTATCGGACTATATTTACCTGAACCGCATCAGCGTTAACTACCCGCGTTATCTCATAGCTGATAATAATCAGTTGATCTTTCCGATTAACAGCAACGGGCTGCGCAACCTGATGGTGAGCGGCTTCACCGACAATAACGTCAACAACGTTATTGTCTGGAACGTCACCGATCCCTATCATCCGGTGCGCATTCCCCTGAGCGCCGCCGACATCACCGGCAGCGGGCCGTATCAATATCGCATCGGGGCCAATCTGAACGGTTCGGCCGAATTTATTGCCACGACCACAGCCAATGTCCTGGACCCGCTTGCCATCTCCAAATATGTGGCAGTGAACCTGGAGCCGGCCAACAACGGCGCCGAATGGATCGCCGTCTCTCACGCCTCCTTACTGGCGAACGCCCAAGACCTGGCTGACTACCGCGCTGCGCGCGACCACTTGCTCACCCATGTTATCAATGTTGAAGACGTCATGAATCAGTATGGGTATGGCCTCTGGTTGCCCTCCGCCCTTCAAACCTACTTGCGCCACGGTATGGCCGATTGGGCGATCCCCCCCAAGTTTGTGGTGCTCGTCGGCGACTCCACCATCAATCCGCGCAATCTGCCGAGCCTGCTACCGCCCGGCAGCACGACACCCTGGGTGGCAACCGAGCCGCAACTGGTGCCGACGGCGCTGGAGTTTGTGGATCGCTCGCAGGGTCAAGTGCCCACCGATCATGTATATGCCACGCTCGTCGGCGATGACGACCTGCCGGACCTGGCTGTGGGGCGTTTGCCGGCGCAAACGACGGTGGAAGCGGCCGGTATGGTGCAAAAGATCATCCTGTATGAGGCAGCATTCACAGCGAAGGAAGCCTGGATGTCGGATATGCTGTTTGTGGCCGACGACTCCGATTCCGGTGGAGAGTTCTGTTATGATAACCAGGTAACGATCGCGGAACATGTTTCGGCCGATTATCATATCAACGAACTTTGCCTGCCTGTCGGTTACACTCAGGACGACCTCAACGCCCTGCGCGCAGCCCTCTTCAGCGGCGTCAATGCCGGCGTAGCTATCCTCAACTATCGCGGCCATGGCAGCGTCCAGGTATGGAGCAACATTATGACCGTGCTGGACACTCCCGCCTGGTTCAATGATGGGCGTCCCACGTTCATCCTGAGCGCCGATTGCCTGGATGGCTTCTTCGCCTGGCCGGGTTGGCCTGGCTTGGGCGAGACCTACTTCAAACTCAACGGAACCGGTTCGGCCGGTCACTGGTCATCCTCCGGGCTGGGTTATACAGATGAACATTCGGTGCTTCACCGCGCGTATTATGATGGGATGTTCCTCCAAAAACTGACCACCACCGGAGAAGCCGCCGTTTATGCCAAGACAGTCTATCTCACCGGCGGCGGGCATCGGTCGGAGGGGTTCTCCTTCACCCTGCTCGGCGACCCGGCCATGCAGATCGCGGTCGGCAAAACGCATATCTATTTGCCAACCAGCATGAACCATACCACAATAGGGAAGTAACGAATCGTTCCTAAAGGCAAACGCCAACCCCCTGGAGACGGTTTTCCGTTGGAAGCCCTCTCCGGGGGATTATGCTGTGACAATCATAAGGGATTCCCCCATATCAACCCCTGTCCTGGGCCGTTTTTTCAATCGCCCTACTTCCCGGCGTCAGCCGGAGACCGCGCCCGGTGACAGGCTGGAAGGTTAAAAGAGGTTTGCGCATGAGACAACGCCGATTCTTACTCTTCAGCCTGCTGCTATGGCTAACGACAACCCTGATAGTTGCTCGTCAGGCGCAGGCCAATGTAACGCTAATCAGTTTCAATGCCAGCGCCTCTGAAGACGGCATAGTTTTAGAGTGGGAGACGGCCACCGAACTGGAGTCCGGCGGTTTCATGATCAAACGCGCTATCACTCCTGATGGATTCCTACCGTTGACTAACGACGGCGACGTGATTGCCATTGCCTATAATGGGGAAAATACCACGTTTGTGCCGGCAGCCGGCCTCTCCGGCGCCGGGGCCAATTATCTGGCGCTGGACGCCAACGTAGTAAACGGCGTCACCTATTGGTACCGCCTGGTGGAAGTCGAACTGAACCAAAATCGCCTTGACCTCCAGACCAAATCGGCGACAGCCGGGGAATTGCCCACGCCCACACCCACGCCACAAGGCTTCAATTTGCCGGCTACCGGCACACCGCTTGTCACCAGCGCAGCGACTGCCTCGGCCACGCCGCTCAACAACAGCACACCCATCCCATTGCCTCCCACGCCGCAACCGACCGGCAGTGTGCCAACGGCCACCCCATTATCGGCAGCTACCCAGACGCCGACCCGCCTGAATGCTGTCGCCACGCCGACCAACCCGACCAATCCATCGCCCACAGCCAACTTGCCAACCGCCACCCTGACGGTTGTTCAGCCAGTCGCTGAAGCGACACAACCACCCATCGGCAGCGGCATTGTGGAGGCGGCGCAAGCTTACCCGGTCAGCACGGCGGTGGGGACTGAGGCGCCTTATGTCGGCCCAACGCCGATTGAACCGCAAAGCCTGGCTACCGTCGAAGCGCCAACAGACCCCCAGAGCGCGCCGCAAATAACCTCCGTGGCCCCTTCTGCCACCGCGCAACCTTTGCCGCCGCCGCGTGACGCCGCAGACACCGGCAACACACGCAGCCGCGTCATTCTGTGGGGCGGTTTTATCGCCGCCCTGCTCATCTTCGTGGCGGGCGTCATCGGTTCGGTGATTGTTTTCACTCGCCGGCAGAACAGGTCGTCATGAGGCTTTCTGCCGCCCGCCAAGTGAGGTGGGTTGTGCCGGCGTTGATGTTGGTCATCGCCATTGGGGCGTGGGGCGTGTATCGAGCGCGCACTTCCGGCGCCAGGCTGTCGGCCGAGCCGGTGCGCGCCGTTAAAATCCTGGTAGAAACTACAGGTTTCTACCAGGTGACGCGGACGGAGTTGGCGCAGGCGGGGCTAGGGACTGACGGTTTAGACCTGACACGACTGAGCCTGAGCTATCGGGATCAGTCTGTGCCGTATGTAGCAACGGCTGACAGCGTGCTGTTTTACGGCCAGGCATCGGAGAATCGTTATTCCAGGCAGCGGGTGTATGTGATTCGGCCGAATCCCGCCTCCCCACGCATGACCGAGCGCGCCGCCCAACCCGCTCCCCCCGCCGCGCCCGCCACCATCCAAACCACCTTGCGGCGGGAAGAAAATTACTTCTACGAACAACGCGCCATAGACGCCTCCCAAACCGATGTCTGGTTTTGGCGTAAGATCGATCTAGCCGGCGAGGAATCAATCCTGGAGTTGCCGTTTGAATTGCCGACAGTCGCGCCCGGTTCGGCCGAATTGCGACTCCGACTCTATGGCCTCACCCACGACCCTAACCTCAATGGCGATCACGATTTCGATGTCGCCCTTAATGGTCAGTTTCTTGCCGGCGTTACCTGGGACGGCCAGATTCATTATACGGCCAGCCTGCCCGTGCCCGACGGTCTCTTGCAATCCGGCGGAAACACGCTCACCATTGACAATTCCCGGCCGGGCGCAGCCTTTGTTGACCAGATGGACCTCGACTGGTTCGAGATTGACTACCCAGCCCCGGCCACAGCCGTGCAAGATTACCTGCAAGTGACCGGCTTCAACGGCGCAATCACCCTAGACGGTTTCAGCCAGACGCCCAGATTGTTCGATGTTTCCCAACCGGACCAACCGGTAGCCCTTATCGCTCAGACAGCCGACGACGACAGCGCCAGCCTAAACCTGACGCCGGACACCAAGCTGATTGCCGTGGGGCCGGGCGGCTGGCGTTCGCCCGCCGGGATCGCGCCGCTGCGCCAGACCGATCTGCGCCGGAGTGAGCGTCAGGCGGATTTACTGATCGTGACCACCGCCGCTCTGGCCCCCGCGCTAGAGCCGCTGATTGAAGCCAGGCAGGCGCAGGGCCTAAGCGTAGCCCTGGTTGACATCGCTGATATTTATGCAGAGTTTGGCTACGGCGAAGTCACGCCCGAAGCCGTGCAAGCCTTTGTCGCCTACGCTTACCAAAAGTGGGACACCCCGCATCCGCGTTATCTCTTTCTCGTGGGCGAGGCCACAACGGATCCACGCGGTTATCTGGCCGACGCGCCCGATAATCCAGTCGCTCAACCCCAAAACCTGGTCCTATCGCCGTTTGTGTCGGTGGAATTCGCGGGGGAAACGGTCAGTGACGCCCGTCTGGCCGATGTGGACGGCGATCTCAGGCCCGACCTGGCGGTAGGGCGGTGGCCGGTGGATGATGCGCGCACGGTCAAGGAGCTGGTTGAGCGCACACTGGCCTATGAAGCGGGCCAACCCGCAACCAAAGCGATCTTCGCCTATGATGGAACCAGCGCGGAGTTTGCCGATTTCACGCAGCAGTTGCTCAACCAGGCGCAGTTCCCGGAGAGCGAGCGCGATATTCTGGCCGGGCCATCGGCGAATACCGTCAGCGACCATTGGAACGCCGGGGCATGGATCATCAGCTATGTCGGACACGGCAGCCAGGAGTTGTGGGGCAAGGATGAGGTTTTCTCGGTTGACAGCGTCAAACAAATCAACAGCGCCGGGCCGCCGCCCATTGTATTGCAATTCACTTGTCTGAGCGGTCAATTTGCCGACCCGTATATTCAATCCTTGTCGGAGGCCCTGCTGACGCATCCCAACGGGCCGGTGCTGTTGGTGGCGGCCACCAGCCTGACCCTGTCCACCCAGCAATCGCCCTTTGCCATCAATTTGCTGCGGCAATTGGAGGATACGAGCGTCCAACGTATCGGCGACGCCTTCCAAAACGCCAAGGCGAGTCTCGACACGGCCAATTCCGGCTTGCAGGAGATCAGCGACACATTCGGTCTCTTGGGCGATCCGAGCGCGCAGGTGATTCGGCCGAATCCGCCTCAATCCACCTCTCCCTAAATGCCACTCCCCGACATTCTCACACCGCCCCC
>JAYRVN010000072.1:0-4550 GCA_041918535.1 Chloroflexota bacterium | reverse complement strand
CTCTCCGCCTCGTTAACCACACGTGCGGTTGGGATGTTTGCCGTCCCCTCCAGCCCTTTAGCCTAGAATTCAACAACCCGATCGATCCGCAGGCGTTTGATGTGGCGCAGATCACGGTCGAGCCGGAACTGCGCGGGGCTGTGGTTAGCCTATACGGCAACGGTTTGAGCATTCAAGGGATGACCCAGGGGCGCACGACTTACACGGTGCGCGTGGCCGGGACGGTGCGCGATGTTTTTGGTCAAGCGCTGGGGCAAGAAGCGGCCGTAAAGTTTGAGGTCGGTTCGGCCGAACCCGCTCTCTCCGGCCCTGACCATACGCTTGTCACCCTTGATCCCTCTGCGCCCAACCCGCTCTTCTCCGTTTACAGCATCAACTACGACCGCCTGGCCGTCCAACTCTATGCCGTATCCCCGGCCGACTGGCCGGCCTACCTGCGCTATCGCCAGGAGTATTACAATAACACGACCCCGCCCATGCCGCCCGGCCGTCTGGTGCAAGACGAGACCATCCAGGTTGGCGGCGTGGCGGATGTCCTGACCGAGACGGGGATTGATCTCAGCCCCGCTCTGGAAGGCGAGTTCGGCCATGTCATTGTGGTGGTGCAGCCGCCGGCGGGACTGTTGCAAAGGGATCAATATCGGCCGATTGTGCAAGCCTGGGTGCAGGTCACTCAAATAGGTGTGGATGCCATTCTCGACCATGACCAGATGCTTGTCTGGACAACGGCCCTGCGCGACGGCGCGCCATTGTCGGATGTGAGCATCAATCTTGCCGGCGCGTCTCAATCCGTCACAACCGGCAGCGACGGCACCGTGCGCTTCGACCTGCCGGCCGGTAACATCCAATATCTCATCGCCCAGCGCAATGGTGATACAGCCATATTGCCCTCTACCGACTACATCTGGGAAAATAGCGGTTGGCAACGCCAACCCATCACCGATGAGGCGCGTTGGTATGTGTTCGACGACCGCGCCATGTACCGGCCCGGTGAAGACGTTCACATCAAAGGCTGGCTGCGCCGAATCGTCGCCGGCCAAACCGGCGATGTGGGGTTACTTGGAGGCGACGCCTCCATCCGCTACCAGGTCTTCGACGCCCAATCGAATCAACTGTTCGATGGCTCAATTCCGGTCAACGAGTTGGGCGGCTTTGATTTAGCCTTTACTCTTCCCGACAATGCCAACCTGGGCGACGCCTGGATCAACTTCACGCTGCAAGGCGGCGGCGCGGCCCTCAACGGTCGCGATGCCGCGCACTACTTCCAGATTCAGGAATTCCGTCGGCCGGAATTTGAAGTGACGGCGCGCAACGAAACGAGCGGCCCCTACTTCGCCGGCGACTCGGCCACGGTGGCCGTGGCCGCCAATTACTACGCCGGCGGCCCGCTCCCCAATGCCGATGTCACCTGGACCGTCACCACCCGGCCGGGCAGCTACTCCCCGCCCAACTGGCCCGACTTCATCTTCGGGACATGGCAGCCGTGGTGGATTGACTACGGACCGCGCAGTTATGCCTTTGAATCATCGCGGCCGTTCGGGCCGGAATTCGATAACGGCACGGTAGAGACCTTCACCGGCCTGACCGATGCCGCCGGCAACCATTACCTCCGCCTGGATTTTGAAGGCATGCCGAAACCGCAACCCGTCACTGTGATGGCCGAGGCCACGGTCACCGACATCAACCGGCAAGCCTGGGCTGCCACAACCGCGCTCCTGGTGCATCCAGCCGATCTTTACGTGGGGATGCGCAGCGAGCGTTATTTTGTCACCCAGGGCACGCCGCTGCCGGTGGATGTCGTGGTTGTGGACATTGACGGTCAGGCGGTCGCCGGGCGCGAAGTGACCGTGCGCGCTGCGCGGTTGGCGTGGCAATATCGCGCCGGCGCCTGGGGCGAACAAGAGGCTGCGGTGGAAACCTGCGCGCAGACTTCGACTGACCAACCCGTTACCTGTACCTTTGCCACCGATGAAGGGGGTGAGTATCGTTTTGTAGCCACCGTCACGGATGATCAGGGTCGCGTCAACCAGAGCCAGTTCACGCGTTGGGTGAGCGGGGGGCAGAGTGTGCCGTCGCGTGATGTCGCACAAGAGCAAGTGACGCTCATCCCCAACCAGGATAGCTACCAGCCCGGCGACGTGGCGGAAATCCTGGTGCAATCTCCCTTTAGCCCGGCCGAAGGCTTGTTGACCGTCGGTCGGGATGGGATTCTGCGCACAGAGCGCTTCCAGATGACGAGCGACACCACAACGCTGCGCGTGCCGATTGAAGACGCGCATATACCGAATCTCTCCATCCAGGTGGACGTGGTGGGGGCTGCGCCGCGTACGGCTGACGACGGCAGCCTGTTGCCTGGTGTGCCGCCGCGCCCCGCCTATGCCGGCGGTCAGTTGTCGCTGAATATCCCGCCGTTGCGCCGCACGTTGAGGGTGGCCGCGACCTTACAGGAGAGTCGGGTTGCGCCGGGCGGGGAGACGCTGCTGGATGTGGTGGTAGCCGATGCCGACGGCCGCCCGGTAACCAATGCCGAGTTGGCCGTCGTGGTGGTGGATGAGGCCATTCTCGCCCTCAGCAACTACCAGTTGGCCGATCCCCTGGCGACATTCTATGCGGCGCGCTACGCCGGGGTGAGCAGTTATTATGGCCGGGCCAGTTTGGTGCTGGCCAATCCGCTGCAACTGCTGGCGCAAGGCGACACGGCGAACGCAGTGACGGCTCAGGCGACTCAAACGGTTGAGCGAGCCGCACTAGACTCTTACGAGGTTATGAAGGGGGCCGAGGCGGCTTTGCCGCCGGCCCTGGATGGTTCCAGCGCATCGGAGCCCATTCGTGTGCGCAGTGACTTTAATCCATTAGCAATCTTTGCGCCGTCGGTGCGCACCGATGCGCAGGGGCGGGCGCAAGTGCTAGTGCGCGTGCCGGATAATCTGACGCGGTATCGGGTGATGGTGGCCGCCGTGGCGGGTGAGAAGCAATTCGGTTCGGCCGAATCCACGCTCACCGCTCGCCTGCCTCTCATGCTCCGCCCGGCTGCCCCACGCTTCCTCAACTTTGGCGACGTCTTGCAACTCCCCGTCATCATCCAGAATCAGACGGATGCGCCGCTGGAGGTTGATGTGGTGGTGGCGGCCACTAACCTGACCCTGACCGACACGGCCGGGCGACGGGTCACTGTGCCGGCCAACGACCGGGTGGAAGTGCGCTTTCCGGCGGCGGCGCTGAATGCCGGCGTGGCCCGGCTTCAATTCGCGGCGGTGTCCGGCGACTATGCCGATGCGGCCCTGATCGAGTTGCCGGTGTACACCCCGGCCACGACGGAAGCCTTCGCCACCTATGGCGTCATTGACGAAGGGGCGACGGCGCAACCTATCCTGGCCCCGGCCGGGGTTTTCCCGCAATTTGGTGGCCTGGAGATTGATACTTCGGCGACCGCCTTACAAGCTCTCACCGACGCCGTGGTGTATCTGGTGGATTATCCCTTTGCCGGAACGGAGCAACTGGCTTCACGTATTCTGGCGATTTCGGCGCTGCGGACGGTGTTGGGGGCTTTTTCGGCCGAAAATCTGCCCCCACCTGCCGCCCTTGAAGAAGCTGTGCGCAGAGACATTGATCGCCTGCAACAGCTCCAGAGCGGCGACGGCGGTTTCCCTGTCTGGCAACGGGGTCGTGAATCCGAGCCGTTTTACACCATCCACGCCATCCACGCCCTGCAACGCGCCCAGAGCGAAGGCTTTGAGGTCTCGCCCGCCGTGTGGCAGAGCGCGCAAACCTACTTGCGGGAAATCGAGAGCCATTACCCCGCCTGGTATGACAACCAGACCCGCTGGACCTTGAGCGCCTATGCCCTGTATGTCCGTCAGTTGATGGGTGATCGCGATCAAGCCAAAGCGGCCCGGCTGCTCGACACGGCCGGCCTGGAGGAACTGCCCCTGGAGGCTGTGGCGTGGGTCTGGCAGGTGCTCAACGGCGATTCAGCCTACAGCAGCCAGAACAGCGCCATCTTGCGTCATTTGCAGAATCGCGTCGTGGAGACGGCCGGCGCGGCCACGTTTACTACTGACTACAGCGAACAAGCTTATCTGGTGCTGAGTTCTGAGCGCCGCACCGACGGCATCATCCTGGACGCCCTGATTGCCGCAGCGCCGGAGAGCGATCTCATCCCCAAAGTGGTTAGCGGCCTGTTGGGCGGGCAGGTGCGGGGGCGTTGGGGCAACACGCAAGAGAATGTGTTCATTCTGCTGGCGCTGGATCGTTATTTCAAGACGTTTGAGGCGCAGACGCCCGACTTTGTGGCGCGCCTGTGGCTGGGTCAAACCTATGTGGCCGAGCATACGTATGCCGGGCGCACCACGGAACGCCATCGCACCGACATCCCCATGCGCTATCTTGTGGACAACTTGGCCGGCGCGACGCAAGACCTGATTCTAAGCAAAGATGGGCCGGGGCGGTTGTATTATCGGTTGGGCTTGCAGTATGCGCCCACCGATTTGAAGCTGGCCCCGCTCGATCAGGGCTTTGTAGTGCAACGCGCCTATGCGGCGGTGGATGAT
>JAYRVN010000071.1:0-6520 GCA_041918535.1 Chloroflexota bacterium | reverse complement strand
TCTCAAACACATGACAGGGTTATGATTTGCCTCGCCTATAGGTTGTTCGACTGGCGACAGTTGTTATTTCATCTTACAGCAGTTCTGTCCCTCCCAACAAGTGACAAATGTCACCTATTAAGTGCATTAGAAAATCTCGGATATAGCCTCTCATCACTTTAACCGGAGGTGGGGGAATCGCTGCCCATCTGTGCGAGCGGGATGGATTCGTCGGCCGAAACGCCCCCCTTTCTCTCTTCTTTTCGGCCGAATCCCCCAACCCTGCCCATCCTTAATGCTACACAACGACCGGGCCGGCTGCCTGGTCGTTCTTTTTTTACCGCATTCGGCCGAAAACCCCTCCCCCCGAGCCGTGCTAATCCACCCATTCACCTTAGCAACATAGCATTCAAACACATGTTTGTTTATAATTGCGTTATGACAACAACCATCCTCCACCCGGCTAAACAATGGGAACAAGACGCCAGACAGCCGCAACTCACGCCCCAAACCAGACTGCGCCTGGCCGCTATGGCCGGGCACATGCGCCTTGACAAAATTGCGGCGCGCCGCGCGGCGCTAATTGACCTGCTGGCCGACGGACGCCCCCACCCGCGGGAAGAAATCTGGGGGGAAATAGCCGCGCGGCTAAAAGAAGATTGCTGGGGCAAGCTGCCGCAAGAAGCCCTGGCGCGCGACCTGGCCGCGCTGCGTCAGGGAGGGATTCGCCTCGCCTATTCGCGTCGTCCGGAAACGGCCGGCTATTATCTGCAACACCCCGGTTTGCTGCGGCCGCCTTCCCCTGCCTATGAAACCGCCAATTGGGACCTCATTGACGCCATCGGCAAGCTCTCCGTACCGGAGAAAAACGAGCGCGCTTTCGCTGCCGCGGAGTTCGCCCTGCGCCAGAAACGGCTCATTCTAGCCGCAGAGCACCCCGATTGGCCGGCAGAAGAAGTGAGAAAAATGGCGCGCCAAATCGTCTTCAACCGCACCCAGGAGCAGCGGCCATGACAGCCTACGAGCAAAGCCAAGCCTTTGGCGGTGTCATAGATGTGTTGGAAGCCATCGGGGCAAACTATGCGATTTGGGGCGGGCTCGCCGTCGTCGCTTACGGCGAGCCCCGTTTCACCCAAGATATGGACATCCTCTTAAGCCCCAGGCAGTTCCCCGTTGCCCTGTTTGTGCGGCGGTTGCAGGAAACGCATTATCACGTGGATGAAATCGCCGTCAATCGAGCGCTCGGCGGCGGCTTTTTCAACGTCATTCATCTGGGGTATCACATCAAAACCGATTTCTACGTCCCGATTGAGCCAGACCTGTTAGCCATGCTGGCCGACAGGGTTCACCTTCCCTTTGACGAGATGCGTCAAGCCGCCTACATTAGGCCAACTTCTGTCATTGTGGCCAAGCTGCGGGCCTATGAAAACAGCGCATCAACCCGTCACCTGGATGACATCGCCTCCATCGTTCGCCTGCAAGGCAAGAAGCTGGATCAGGCAAAGATAGATATTGCCGCCGCCCAACTGGGTCTGTTAGGTGTTTGGCGCGCCCTCTGGGAAACGAATCAGCACCCATGACGGCTTGGTTGGTTTCGGCCGAAACGTCCCCCCAACTTTACGCCCGCCAGGACCACAGGTATAATGGCTTTCAATGACCCGCCGGCGCGAGGACGCACATGACAGATTGGCAGCAATACATCACCGTAGACCCCCAGATTCTAGTTGGCAAGCCAATCATCAAGCACACCCGCTTGGCTGTAGAGTTCATCATTGACCTGATGGCGCAAGGCTGGTCGGAGTCCGAGCTTCTCCGCAACTACCCAGGCCTGAGCCGCGAGGACATTCAGGCTTGTCTGGCCTATGCCAGCGCCACACTGCGCGCCGAAAAAGTTTATCCGGTTCTGGAAACCTGAGCCATGCGTATCCTCGCCAACGAAAACTTCCCGGCCGACGCGGTGACAGCGCTACGTGAAGCCGGGCATGATGTCGTCTGGATGCGGACTGAGGCGCCGGGCAGCAGTGACCAAGCCGTTTTGCGCCGCGCGCAGAGTGAAGAGCGCATCCTGGTCACCTTCGACAAGGATTTCGGTGAATTGGCCTTTCGGGCCGGACTGCCTGCCTCAGCCGGCATTATCCTGTTTCGTATTTCCGCCCCGTCTTCTACCCATGTGGCCCGCCTGGCCGTCACCGTCATCGGCAGCCGGAGCGACTGGCCAGGGCACTTTTCAGTGATAGAAGATCGCCGGGTGAGAATGACCCCGCTGCCTCAGCCATAGATGCCGGGTCGGTAAGCGTTAGAAATCTTGTGGCATTGCCGTTCTTGGCCACAGCCAACCGGCCCCATTCGGCCGAAAACCCTCCCCCGCGCCGTTCTCTTCCCGCAACCAGCCATCCATCCCCATTCGGCCGAATCGTTTCTGGTAAAATTGAAGGCATTCACTGGCAAAATGGTTCGTCAAGCTGAAACCACCGGCGCGACCGGCATCTGTATGCACCTGCTAACCATCCCGCCGGGGGGACGGGCGCGGGCGCATGTGCACGCACCGACCCCAACGAGCAGGAGAGCGTTGTCCTGCTCGACGAACCGGCGCACACCCTGCCTTGAAATTGACGGGCTAGATATTCACGCGTTTTCGGCCGAATCCCCTCCAGCCGCCATCACCGTCGCCGGCGCGCGCTGCTCAAAGCCCACCATAAGGGTCACCGTCGCCGTCACCCGCAACGCGCCGCCACTCAGCGGAAGTTCGGCCGGGGGCCGGCTCTAACGCGTTATGAGCGGCAAGAAGAGTTGATCGGTCGCCAAGAGTAGGGTGCGGTGCAGGGTGTTATTGGTTTCGGCCGCTTCCTCCACCGCATCATCCGGGTCAATCGTGGTATAAACTTCATGGCTCTGTAGCGTCGGCGCATTCCAGATAATCTCAACGGCGTAGGTTTCCTCTGCGCCCCCTGACATCAGCGGGATCATCTGGTCAACCCCGAGTTGAACACCGCCGGCGTTCGGGTCGCCATCCCACACCCGCACCACTGCCTGTTCCACCGTCGCCACCCCCTGATTGACCAGTTGCACCTCAATCCTTATCGGCGCACCCTCTTGCCCTGGCAGCAACGCCGGCGGCGAAAAGTGGATAGCGCGCAGCGCCAGGTCCGGCGCCGTGTAAGCCGCATAAGCTTCGCCGAACGGTGTTATCTGCGTGGTGTCGGGATCGAATAGATTTCCGTTATAGCCAACGCCCGTCTCCGGGTTATACGGTTCTTCATTCAAGCTATACCACGCCCAACGTTGCACCAGCCGGTTGCCGTCCGCCGGATATCCCAATGCCTCGTCGGTCCCCGTCAGGAAGAAGTCGAAGGTGGCGTGCATAAACGCGGTGACGCGCGTCACATCAAAACCGTACATCTCCGGCATCAGAATGCCATATTCCGATACGATGAGCGGTTTGTTGCGCTCACCGTGGGCCGCCATCCAGGCGCGAAAATCCAGGATGTGCTGCCGGAAAATGGTCATGTTATCGTGGTCATCCATTTCGTACAGCCGGCCTGTCAAATCGCTTGAGCCGGGTGGAATCCCGGCCCCCCAGCCCCCCTGCTCTTCGCGCAGAATAATGTTGTGAATGTTCCACACATCCACCGGCATGGGCTCGCCATATAGACCCTGGTAATGCAACAACACCTGATTCAGATACGTCAGGCGTAACGGTGTGGGTTGCACAATCCCGCCAATAGCGACCTGGCAAGTTGGATCGCGGCGTTTCAAGAAGGTGTAAACCGTGTGATAGATTTCAGCGTATTCGACCGGAAGATGGTCATCCTGGTATTCAGCCCGATCGGGTTCATTCCCCACCAGCCACAAGCTACCGGGGTTGGCATCCACTACCGGGCCTAATGTCTCCGTGATCGTCGCCGGGTCATACGCGTCATCCGTGGTGCGAATCATCTGAATATGTTCAGTGTCAGTCAGATGGGGTGGGTGTAATAAGACGCCATAAAACGTATGCCAGCCGGCATGCAGCCTCTCAATATCCAGCGTATTAAAGGCTTGCAGGGGCGTGCGCGCAATAGCAAATCCGAAACGCTGTTGGGGCGAAGCCCACAGGCTGGCGGGGAACCCCGTCGCTCCAACAGTCATAGCCCCCGGCTGGGGAGCGTTGAAGCCGGCCTGTGAATCAGAGATGACGAGTATCGCCGGCAGCGCCAATCCCAAACCAATCACCGCCAGGCTAACCAGGCAACGCCGGACCGGCTTGATCCTCGATATGGTGGAGAGGCCTGGGAAAGGCATTAGTCATCTCGCTCAAGGCCAGGAGAAGCGCTCAATGAAGTATTCAACGCTTCTCCCGGCGATTCAGATAGGCGTTACCGCCTGAAAATAATCGGCAGGCCGGCAGAATAGAACACAGAGAGCGGGTGCGTCACGGAACGACTGTTGCCGCAATCGTTGCCGGCAGTTAGCGTGATGTTATACACGCCAGGGATGTTGAACGTATGCTGGATCACATCCCCACTCCGTGTTGCCCCATCGCCGAACTCCCACGCCAGATTCCAGCCAGTGCTTTGAGGCATCACCTGGAAAGTGGCCGGCGTCCCCGGTCGGATAGCTCCGAAGGCTGCCTGTCCGCTGACACTGAAATCGAAGTTTGAGATGGCCGGACAAGCGGCGAAAGCGTGGAGCACAACCTGCGCCGCGTCGTAAGAGATGTCCGGTTGCGTCTGGGATGTGGCGTTGATGATAAGGATTTGCTGACCTGAGGAGTTGGGAATGACCGTGATGGGAATGTCGCCAATTTCGAAAATGTCCAGGCCAACCGAGATGTTGGCTGGGTCTACCGTCCAGCCAGGAGCTTGAATCTGGACATCGAAGGTGTCAGACACACTGCTGGTATTCTGGACGCGAGCGAGCATGGTGTAAGGCTGACCAACAACGGTCGTCAATTCCCCTTCAGTGACGCCGAGAACTTCAACGGCGTAGATCGCAATAGAGGGGGCGACGGTAACAGGTGTGTCCGTCCCGACCAGATCGGTCAGAGGCAGGGTGCTGGTGATAGCATCCGCCTGGAAACTCACCGTTCCGCCAGGATCAGCCACCTGGAAGATGTCAGCTGTCACCTGACTGAAATCCAATGACCCGCCCGGTCCGGCTGTCACGGTAATCCCATGAGTGGCTGAGATAACAGGGTTGAGACCGTTTGGGGCAGGCTTGAAAGCGATTTCCCATCCAGCGGGCCCATAGATATTGATGGTGGCACCTACCAGTGTGGCGCCGTGCACCAGAATGTCCGGCGAGTTGTCGCCTTGTCGAGAATGGGGGTCAAGCCAAAGGCCTCCACAAGGCACCCCTACTTGACCGCGCGGCAGAAGCGTAAGGGGAGTACCAATCAGAATCAGGTTGCCGCAGGCGCCGTTTGGAGTCCCTCCCAGACCAGGGAGAAGCTGACCATGATCAAATATAACTTCGCCGTCGGCATTGATTGTAACATCGCCCCCTGCTCCACCGGTTGCCGGCGAATCGCCGCCTTGTCCGGCGCGGACAAAATCCAGCCCAATTGTATCCCGCAGATACATACTGTGTGCGGTCAGCTCTACATCACCGCCCGCCGCGCCGAACCCCTCCAGGTTCAGACCGTCGGGCGCATCGCCCGCCTGAATCATGCCGGTGTGGTTGATGTGTCCGGTTGGCGCACGGAGGATCACATTGCAGCCGCGATCGCCGGCGACTCCACCCCGGATCACACCGGCGTTGTCAATACCGTTGTCTGCCACAATGTTGATGTCGCATATTCCGATAATCTCTCCGGGCCCAAGGTATAGGCTTCCTTCTGAGTTCGGTCCTACGTTGAGCTTCATTATCGTGATGCTGTTATTGGCTGGGATTGTTACTATGTGGCCAATTCCTACCTTATCTGTAGTGGTTGGAATCCTAGGCGGCGACCAGGTGGTGGGGTCATCCCAATCGCCACTCTGGACGGAACAAATAGTGTACCCGACCGGGCAACTGTTTATCACACGGTGTTGTCGGTTGGGCAGTGAGTTGGGTAGGGCAGCAAAAGCCATACCGGTCAGAAGAAGCAATGTCCCGGCCAGCAGGACAATGCATAGGACAATGCGTCTGGCGCGCCTGGAATCAGTGACTGATGGGTTCATGGAGTTACCTCTCAAACACATGACAGGGTTATGCTTTGCCCCGCCTATAGGTTGTTCGACTGGCGACAGTTGTTATTTCATCTTACAGCAGTTCTGTCCCTCCCAACAAGTGACAAATGTCACCTATTAAGCGCATTAGAGAATCTCGGATATAGCCTCTCATCACTTTAACCGGCGGTGGGGGAATCGCTGCCCATCTGTGCGAGCGGGATGGATTCGTCGGCCGAAACGCCCCCCTCTCTCTCTTCGTTTCGGCCGAATCCCCCCACCCTTCCCCGCCAACCCAGGGCGGCCATCGCCGCCCCCCGCCGTTGAACAAACCAACCCCTCACCCACACAAGGAGCTTCCCAAGTTAAACGGCCGCGAAATCCAAATAATCGGCAACCCCACCCGCGACCCC
>JAYRVN010000070.1:0-5835 GCA_041918535.1 Chloroflexota bacterium | reverse complement strand
GCTGCCGCCGCCCCCGGAGACTATGTCTGAAGCCCTCTGGCTGATGCTGCGTCAAAGCTTCAGCAGCCTCGTTTTAGGAGAGTCCGATGCGCCATAATTATCAGGGACGTGTATGGATCATCGTTGCCGGCCTCGTGCTAGTTACGTTGGTCATTGTGGCGCGCATATTCCAATTTCAGGTGCTGGAAGCCCGTGAACTGGCGGCTAACGGCGATGAGTTGCGCAACTACTCGGCCACACGCTTGCCGGTGCGTGGTTCCATCCTGGATCGCCATGGCACCATCCTGGCTGCGCCCGGCAATGACTTCGAAGTAGATGCTTCGCCCGCGTTGCTTATTGGCGACCAAATAGATGACATCGCCACCGCCCTGGCTCCGCTTCTCCAAGAGTCGCGCTTTCAAATCCTGGAAACCATCCAAAAGGCTAAAGACGGCGCGCTTCCCTGGGTGACATTGGCGCGCCGTGTCTCACCGGAACTGGCCGAACGGATTCAGGCATTGCCTTACGCCGGGTTGTATCTGGAGCCCGTGCCGCGCCGTCTCTATCCGCAAGGGAATCTTCTCAGTCACGCCCTGGGATACGTCAATTTTGAAGGCGAAGGCTTAAGCGGCGTTGAACGCTATTATCAAGACCTCCTGGGCGGGCGGGCGGCCACAGAGCAGCGCAGTGGCGATCCCGCTGCCCTACGCACGAACTTGCCTGTTGTTGATGGCGCCGACCTCGTCTTGACCATTGACCGCACCGTGCAATATGTTGTGGAACAACATTTGGAGCAGGCGCTCAAAGAGTATGCTGCGCAAAGTGGCACGATCATCGCCATGGACCCGCGCACCGGTGAAATATTAGCCATGGCCAGCCGGCCCGACTTCTTTCCTTACCACTACGCGGATTTCCCGGTGGAAACGCTGACCAATCCGGCGGTCAGTATGCAGTATGAACCCGGCTCCGTGTTCAAGCTGGTCACTGTATCGGCCGCTCTGGATTCTGGCGTCGCCACGCCGCAAACGTCGTTTGTGGATACCGGTGTCTTTGAGATTGGCGGCATTACCGTGCGTAACTGGTGTCGTTGCGGTTATGGCTTGATTGACGTGACGACGATTATCAAGGAGTCTATCAATACCGGCACGACCTTCCTATCCACGCTGATGGGACCAGACATCCTCTATGACTATGTCAGCCGGTTTGGTTTTGGTCGCCCCACGGGTATTGATTTATCGGCCGAATATCGCGGCGAAGTCCATATGCCCGATAGCCCGCTGTGGAGTGACAGCTTTCTCGGCACCAATTCGTTCGGGCAAGGGATCGCCGTGACACCGATTCAAATGATCTCGGCGGCGGCGGCCATTGCCAATCGGGGCGTGCAGATGCAGCCCCATCTCGTCAAAGAGATTCATTATCCAGATGGTCGAGTAGAGGTAATCAAACCGCAAGTGATGAGCTTGCCCATTCGCCCGGAAACGGCCGATGCCTTGCTGGGCATAACGATTCTATCGGGGGAATTGGCCTCGTTCGAGGGCTATGTAGTGGCGGGCAAGTCGGGCACAGCCCAAATCCCTGAGGCCGGCGGCTACAATCCAACGGACACAATCGCCTCTTACATCGGTTGGTTGCCGGCGGACGCCCCCCAGTTAATCGTCATGGTCAAGCTAGACCGGCCGCAAACATCGGAATGGGGCTCGCAAACCGCCACCCCCACCTTCGCCGGCCTGGCGCAAGAGCTGGTCTTATTACTAGATATCCCACCCGACAGTGTGCGGTTGGGGCAGGTGGTTACGCCGTAAGGCGGGCAGCCATGTTGACGCTAGGGCATATTCTGGCCGCTTTAACCGGTTTTCCGGCAGACGCAAACACGCGACCTGTGGCGTCGGTAGTCACCGACAGTCGGCTGGTCGGCGCCGACAGCCTGTTTGTGGCATTTGTCGGCGAGCAACATGACGGGCACACCTTTGTGCCGGAAGCTTTCGCGCGCGGAGCGGCGGCGGTGTTGGTGGAGCGCCCGCTAGTCGGTTGGCCGGTGGTAGATTGCCGGTCAGGGATGTTGCCTGGCATGGAGATGCCCGCCGGGCCGGTACAAATCTGGGTAGAGAATACCTTGCCGGCCTTACAACAACTTGCGCGTTACTGGCGACAACTCTTTTCTGTGCGTGTGACCGGCATCACCGGCAGTGTCGGCAAAACCACCACCAAAGAGTTGATTGGCGCGGTGCTCTCTCAGCGTTATTGCACTTTGAAATCAGAGGGCAATCAGAACAACGAAATCGGATTGCCGCTGACGCTGTTGCGCCTACGCCCGAAACATGCGCAAGTGGTGCTGGAGATGGGGATGTACGTGCCCGGCGACATTCGCCTGTTATGCGATATTGCCCGGCCGCAAGTGGGTGTGTTGACGTTGGTTGGTTCGGTACACATGGAGCGCGCGGGGTCGTTGGAAGCGCTGATCGCCGGTAAGCGGGAGTTGGTGGAAGCGCTACCGCCGCATGGCGTGGCCGTGCTCAATTATGACGAGCCGTTGGTCATGGGTATGGCCCCTTTCACCGCCGCGCGAGTTTTCACCTACGGTTTAGATAGGCGGGCGGATGTCTGGGCAGACGATATCATCTCCCTGGGGTTGCAGGGCATGCGTTTTCGGCTGCATTATGCGGGTGAAACAATCAGCGTTCACATGCCGTTGTTGGGGCGGCATAATGTGCACACGGCTTTGCGGGCGACGGCAGTGGGTTTGATCGAGGGATTAGGCTGGGACGAAATCGCGACCGGCTTGCGGGAATACCGGGATCAACTGCGTTTGCTGGTAGTCGAAGGGCCGCATGGGTCGCTCATTTTGGATGATACCTACAATGCCAGTCCGGAATCTACTCTGGCGGCGCTGAATTTGTTGCGAGAGCTGGATGGGCGACGGGTGGCTGTGTTAGGGGATATGCTGGAGTTGGGTTCGGCCGAAACGGAAGGCCATCAAATAGTCGGTCGTCGCGCCGCCGCTGTGGCTGATGTGCTCATCGCCGTTGGGCCGCGCGCGCGTATCATCGGCCAAGCCGCCCTTGCCGCCGGCCTCCCCCCCGACCGGCTTTCATTTGCCCAAGACGTGGCTGCCGCCATCCCTCTCGTCAATGACGTGGTGGGTCCCGGCGACATTATCCTGATCAAAGGCTCTCATGGAGCGCGACTCGACCGCCTAGTCACGGCGCTCGCGCAACCGGAGAGGCAAGGTCGGCTCGCCTGAGCGCGGAGCAACGTATGCCATTTGCCTTAGCGTTAGGCGGTGTCACCTTTCTGCTGGCAGTCATCTGGGGCAGTCCCCTGGTGGAACTGATGCGGCGGTTGCGTCTGGGCAAGAACATCCGTGTAGACGGCCCCCAGAGCCACATGGTCAAGATGGGCACGCCGGCCATGGGCGGCATTCTGATCGTCGGCTGGGTGGCTATTGTCAGCATCACGGTCAACGGCGTGCGCTTGTTGGAGCGTCTGGAGGTTGCTGAGAGCGTTATCATTCCACTGGGCGTAATGATCGCCTACTCGATCCTCGGCGGCATTGACGATTACCAGGGTTTCCGGCAGCGACCGGGCGAAGGCATGTTGGCGCGAGTTAAAATTTGGTTCCAGATCGGGATCGCCTTGGCGGCAGCCTTACTGCTTTATTATTTAGTGAACGATGGCCGCGGCTGGGTGTCCATCCCCACCATACCGGTGCGGCTGGATATTGGTTGGTTCTACATCCCGGTGGCAACTATCATCATCACCGGCACCGCCAACGCCGTCAACATCACAGACGGCCTGGATGGTTTGGCGGGCACAATAGCCGCCACGTGCTTTGCGGCTTATGGCGTGATTGCCTCGTTACAAGGCCAGCAGTTTCTGGTCACGTTTTGCCTGATTGTGGTAGGCGCTTGTTTCGCTTTTTTGTGGTTCAACGCCAAACCGGCGCAAATGTTCATGGGCGATGTCGGGTCACAGGCTTTAGGCGCAGCGCTGGCGGTCGTCGCGCTGATGACCACCCAATGGCTTATTCTCCCCATTATTGCTGCCGTGCCGGTGGCGACTATGCTTTCATCAGTGTTGCAGGTAGCCTATTTCAAGGCGACGGGCGGCAAGCGTCTATTTAGAATGGCTCCGCTGCACCACCATTTTGAATTGCTAGGCTGGAGTGAGACGCAGATCGTGCAACGTTGGTGGCTGATTAGCCTGCTCACGGCCATGATTGGGATTTCGCTGGCGTTGGTCTAGCCGGTAAGTGAAGCGTGCATTGGTTGGCAATGATGAGAGAGAGTAGGCAAGCGACGGCTTCTAGCGCAATGATAGTTGGAAATGGCCACGCTACCCGTCCAGTTCTCTACGTGGGTTAAGATTCTATTTAATTGTCCGAAGGTAA
The DNA here is from genome assembly GCA_041918535.1 of Chloroflexota bacterium. Classification (GTDB taxonomy): domain Bacteria; phylum Chloroflexota; class Anaerolineae; order Promineifilales; family Promineifilaceae; genus DAOTXO01. Next base: position 1,469 of record JAYRVN010000070.1, on the reverse strand, counting down.
ACACCATGGCCGATGTTGTGATTCCCAAGAAGAGCACCCCCATTGATCGGGCGTTAAAAGTGCGCCTTGACGCCTGGATTGCCCTGGCGACAGCTAGCCTGGTCATAGCCGGCTTCATGGTTGTCTATAGCTCCAGTTTCGATCTGGCCTTCCAGGCTCACAACGATCCGTTTTACTATTTGCGCACCCAAGTGATCGCCGGGTTATTAGGCCTGGCTGGGATTGTGGCGATCATGCAAATGGATTACCACCATTTGCGCAAACTCTCGATTCCGATTCTGGGCCTGACGGTGGCGCTGCTCATCCTGGTGCTTGTGGTGGGCGAGGAGTCTTTCGGCGCGCAGCGTAACATCAATCTCTTCGGCGTTTCCATCCAGCCCTCTGAGATTGCCAAGCTGACTATGATCCTCTACACGGCTCATTGGCTCTCATCTAAGGGCGACCGGGTAAAAAGCTTTACATTTGGCCTCGCGCCGTTTGCGGTCATGGTTGGCGTCGTCGGCTTCCTGGTGGCGCAACAACCCCACTTGAGCGCAGCAGCCCTGATTGCTGCCGTATGTTTCACTCTCTTCTTCCTGGCGGGAGCTGATTGGCGGCATTTCGCGCTGGCGCTGGCGCTGGCAATTGGCGTCTTCATTCTCATGATTTTCGCCTGGCCTCACGCCACTTTCCGTCTGGAAACCTGGCGACAAACCCTGCTGGATCCCAACAACGCCCCCTACCAGATTCGTCTGGCTGTCATTTTATTGGGCTCCGGCGGTCTATGGGGGCGGGGCATGGGCGCGGGTGTCAACAAATATCTGTTGCCGGCCGCTCACACCGACGGCGTTTTTGCCGTCTGGGGTGAAGAAGTGGGTTTCGTGGGTAGCCTTTTCGTCTTGGGCATGTTCGCTTTGCTGGCCTGGCGCGGCATCATGGCTGCGCGCCAAGCGCGCAGCACCTATGGCTATCTTTTGGCATTGGGCATCACGGTCTGGTTCAGTTACCAGGCCCTAATGAACATTGCTGTCATTACCAGTACCATTCCTTTCACAGGGATGCCTATCCCGTTTATGAGCTATGGCGGGTCTTCGCTGACCGTCTCGCTGCTCGGCGCCGGCGTCCTTTTGAATGTCTCCCGCGACTCAGCCATCGGCAAGACGCTGCGGGAGCCCGACGTAACTTTAGGAGCGCTGCGTGAAGACACTGATTTGCGGCGGCGGAACGGGCGGCCACATCTATCCCGCCTTGGCCGTCGTCACTGAATTGCGTCGCCTGGGCGTGACGCCGGAGCAGATTCTGTGGATCGGCACACGGGGTCAGATGGAAGAGACGCTGGTGCCCCAGGCGGGAGTTGCTTTGCGCACGATTCCCGGCGGACCGCTGGCCGGTGTGCCCTGGCGGCAAAAAATCGCCAACAGCGGCCGATTGGCGCTTGGTCTGGCGCAGGCCGGCCAGTTATTGGCGATGTTTAGACCGGATATATTGTT
>JAYRVN010000069.1:0-2862 GCA_041918535.1 Chloroflexota bacterium | reverse complement strand
TGGGCAACCATCGTTATCCCATCGGTTTTTCCGGCGATACACACGTCACCTGGGAATCGCTGGCCTTCCAGCCCGTCTTCACGGCTACTGCGGCGAACGTCGGTTATGGTTGGTGGAGCCATGACATCGGCGGCCACATGTTGGGCGCGGAGGATGGAGAGTTATATGCCCGTTGGGTGCAGTTTGGACTGTTTAGTCCCATTTTACGCCTGCACAGCACGAAAATGGTTTTCCACGAGCGGCGTCCCTGGGGCTATGATGCCGAGGTGTTCCGCGTAACGCGCGCGGCTATGCAATGGCGGCACGCCTTGCTGCCTTATTTATACACCATGGCCTGGCGCGATCATGCAGAGGGGCAGGCGTTGATTCGGCCGATTTATCACACCCACCCCGACCATGCCATAGCCTACACCTTGCCGCAACAGTATTGGTTCGGTGACGATTTCATTGTGGCGCCCCATACCGATTCGGCCGATTCCCACACACGCCTCAGCCGCCAAACTGTCTGGCTGCCGGAGGGCGACTGGTATCATTTCTTCAGCGGCGAACATTACCCCGGCGGGCAAACCCACGCCGTCTACGGCGCCTTGGCCGACATCCCCGCCTTCGTGCGCGCCGGAGCCATCATTCCCACCGGCCCGCTTCTGGGCTGGGGCGGCCTCTCTAACCCCGACGCGCTGGTGTGGCGCGTCTTTGCCGGCACCGATCACGCTTTCACCCTCTATGAAGACGACGGCGAAACCACCGCCTATCTGCAAGGCGATTGCGCCCTGACGGAAGTGCGGCAGACCTGGGACGGCCAAACGCTCACCCTCCGCCTCTTGCCCGTGCAAGGCGCGCCCCGGCACATACCCGCCGCGCGCGCGCATACTTTTCGCATCGCCGGCCTCGCCGCGCCGGAGACCGTCCACTTGCTAATAAACGACCGGCCGACTCCAGCCCCCTGGAGCTACGACGCCGAACATAGCTGGTTGGAGATTGGCAGCCTGCGCCTTGAACCGACGGACAGCCTGGAAATCCGGCTGACTGCGCGCCTGTACCGCCCTGACCGCCGCCAGGAACGGGTCTTTACCCTGTTACGCGCCTTCCGCATGCAGACCTTTGCCAAGCAGGCCATTTACGCGCGCATCCAAGAACTACTAACCACCCCCGGCCTCCTCGACGGATACCAGCTTTACCTGGCCCCCAGTCAGCGCCAAGCCCTGGAAGAGACAGCACGGGGCATAGTTGATGTGAAACCTTGAACGGGAGAAAAACTGTGGCTCGCGCCGAATTAATGTCTGCTGCCGACGCTGTCTGGTTGCACATGGACGACCCGACCAATCTGATGTTCGTGGCGGGAGTCTTCTTTTTTGATCGCCCTCTGGACGTGGCCCGTCTGAAAACCACGTTGGAAGTTCGTCTCTTGCGTTTCAAGCGGTTTCGCCAGCGGGTGGTGGCCGGCCCGGCCCTGTCTAACCCCCGCTGGGAGGAAGACCCACACTTCGACATCAACGCGCATGTGCACCGGCTGGCGCTCGCGGCGCCAGGCGATCAAGCCGCTTTGCAAAAGATGATCAGCCTGCTCATCAGCAGCCCATTGGATCGCAGCAAACCCCTCTGGCAAATGCACATCCTGGAAAACTACCAGGGCGACGGTTGCGCCCTGCTGGTGCGTATCCACCACGCTATCGCCGACGGCATCGCGCTGGTTTACGTCATGATGTCGCTCATGGATGAAGGGCCGGACGCTCCCTGGCCGACCCCTCAGGCGGAGACCGCCCGCCGGCAACGCGGCTGGAACCCCCTGGATATTTTGCTGCGCCCGGCGACCGTGGCCTGGCAAACCACGCAGCGTCTTACTACGCAGGCCGTCGCTCAAGGCTATGACATGCTGATGCAACCGACGAAAGCCCTGGAATTGGCGCAATCAGCCGGCGCGTTTGTCTCCACGGTGAGACACATGTTGTCTTTGGGCAGCGACACGCCCACTGTGCTCAAGGGTCAATTAGGTATGCCCAAAAAAGCAGCCTGGTCCGCTCCCTTAGACCTGACAGAGGTCAAAGAGGTCGGGCGCATCATCGGCGCGACTGTGAACGATGTCCTTCTGACGCTTTTTGCGGGAGCGTTGCGGCGTTATCTCGCCGGCCGCGGCGAGCCTGTGGATCAGATCGAGATTCGCCTGATGGTGCCGGTTACGTTGCGTCCGCTGGAAAAAGCGGCCAACTTGGGCAACAACTTCGGCACACTGACATTACCGTTACCGATTCGCGAGGCGGATCCGGTAGAACGGCTGCGCCTGCTCAAAGAGCAGATGGACGCGCTCAAACAGTCGCCGGAAGCGCTCATCACATTTGCCGCCATGGCGACCGTGGGCTATACCCCGGCTCAGCTTGCCAGCAAGATCATTGAAATTTTTAATCGCAGCGCCTCGGCCATCATGACGAATGTGCCTGGGCCGCGCCAGCCGGTTTACATCGCGGGCCAGGTCGTCAAAGGAATCATGATTTGGGGGCCGCTGGGCGGGCGTATTGGTCTGGGAGCCAGTATTTTCAGCTATAATGGAGAGGTTACACTGGGTATTTTTGGCGATGCCGGCCTGGTTCCCGACCCTGAAACCATTGTGGCCGGGTTCGTGACCGAGTTTGCGGAATTGAAGCGTCTGGTGGGTGAACCGCAGACGGCAGCCTGAAATTTCCGGCGATTCGCCTCGATTTAGATATAGGGAATTAGAAACCTCTGCTTGCGCTTAACACAACAAGGAGTTGTCTTATGGAAGCCCAATCTGTTGCCGAATTATTGAATCACCTGGAGGGTGTGGTCCGGGTTGACGGGAATGCTGTGACCGTGCTCAACGAAGCTGCCCTGCCCGACAAAGTGGAC
>JAYRVN010000068.1:0-2667 GCA_041918535.1 Chloroflexota bacterium | reverse complement strand
TGAATGGCGACACAGTGAAGCAAACTGTGGAATATCTGGCGTTTCATCCGCAAGCGACAGTTGCCACAGCTTTGATAGCGCTTGAAGGCCCTAAGCTGCCTCAGGCGAACGGGCACTGGCTGACGCAAGTGCAGCAGCATTTAACCCAAGTGCGCGTTCAAGGCCTGGATTCGGCCGAACGCCTCTCCACACTCTATCAATTGCAGGCAGTCCAACAACATCTCACCGAACTCATGCAGGCGTTACAATCTCTTACACCCGCAGCCTAATTTTACCGGACGCCTCCAACCGTCGTCTACATCAGCGCGCCGATTTCTGTGTGACTTTTGGCGCGCCGGGGCGTCTAATGGGCATACCTTCCCAAACAGGGAGGGCTAATCACAGACAAGGAACGATTCAGATGGAAGAATTAGTTAAGATGGTATCCCAGAAAGCCGGCATCTCGGCTGATCAAGCGACCAAAGCGATCGGCGCAGTCATGGATTTCCTTAAGACGAAGCTACCGGCGCCAATCGCCGCTCAGGTTCAGGGCTTACTTGAGGGTGGCACAAACAAAGCCTCCGATGTTATGAAAGGCCTCGGCGGTTTGTTGGGCAAGAAGTAAACCCTCGTGGGCTATGGGTGAGGGGAGCCACCAAAGTAGCGGCCACCATTATTCACATTGGATCCGATTATTCCTCTGTAAAACGGCCTGAGCTAATTGGCCATCCTTCTTCACCCGGCAGGGCGTAATCGGCGGTTCGCTGGTTACGCCCTTTTTTGACGCGACCAACCGGTTTCGGCCGGAGCAACGATTGAGTTTCGTATAGTATTGTTGGACAAAAGAAAGCCCCTACACCAAGAAGCCCGAACCGGAGAACCGCCCCAGTCTTGGCGGATTGGCTCAAAGAAGCGATCCCATGCGCACCATACAGAAGGCGTCGGCCACGCCCGGCGATTATCGAATCTTTGTCGGCGCATTTCCCGACGGCGCATTGGCTGAGACTCTACAAACGCTGCGCCGGCGCTACGATCCCGTGACCGCCCGCATCACACCCCCGCATGTCACGCTGTGGGGGACACAATGGCGGCATGGCCCGCCCACGCCCCAACAGGAAGCTGAAACGATAGCCACGCTAACGCGCCACCAGAAGAACATCCCGCCTTTCTCTCTAGAGCTCGGCGGGATCGAAGCTTTCGAGGCTGGCGTGATTTATTTGGCGGTGCGTTGTTCACCGGAACTGCTGGCCGCGCGCGAGCGGCTGCTACAAGCCCTTGGGCCGGACAAACACGGTCAGTTCACGCCGCATTTAACGCTGGCGATGCGTCTGGATGTTGCCAAAACGCAGGCGATGCTGGCAGAATTGCGCCTGAGCGCGTGGCAAACTACGCCGCATATTGCGCCAATTCGGCGACTACATTTGATGCAGCGTAGGCCGTCTGATCCGGCCTGGCGCGCGATTTTTCATTTTTCGTTGGCGGAGTGAACAGGGTAGGGGGAGTCAGAACCGCTTTCTCACGGCGATTTTGTAGTGAGTAGCTCACAATAAATTAAGGGCTTAATCGCGCCGAAAACAACTTTTGAGTGTTCGTTCAATGTTTGGTACGGGTTTTCGCAGCCTGGTAGGGCGGTCAGAACAGGCTTTTTTCCGTGGAAACAGGGGTTTGTCAGACGGGGATTCGGCCGAAAATTCTTCCGCGTCTCGTCCTATCCAACAAGTATTCCAACAACAAATGAACCAGTGCTCGACGTTTCGTTCTATTGCTAAGGCGCACAAAATATCAGTCGGCGTGTGACAAAGGCAAACCGGCGCGCGCCCAACCGAGCATCCCTTCCCGCATATCCAAGACTTCATAGCCCGCTTTAGCCAGCAGGCGAGCAGCAATTGGGCTGCGATGGTTAGAATAGCACACGCAAATCACCGGCCGATCCCGCGGAATCTCGGCTAATCGCTGCGACAATTGGGTTAGCGGAATGTGCATGGCCCCTGGAATTATGCCGGACTGGATTTCAACGCCCTGGCGCACATCCAATATCAGCGGCGGCGACTCCGCTTGTAACCGTTGATGAACTTCGCGCGGCGACAGTTTGGTGATGGTTGCGCCCTTCCATTTGCGCCAGAAATTCACAGCTTTGCTCCTTATGGTAGCCTTGGCGGCGGTCGTAGCTTGGCCTCAACCGTCGTTCGGCCGATTCCGTCCCGTCATTGCGACAGCCCCATTTTGCGCCAGTAACGCGTGATGCCGTCCACCGACATGAAGAGCGGGTTGGCGGCTTCGTATTGCGCAAAAACTTCGTCCGGCACGCCGGCTGTCAACGCCTGTTCTCGGCTCCATTGGGTGTAAAGGGCGATCAAGTCGTGGCGTTCGACACCCAGGAGGAGATGTTGACGGATAAATTCGGCCGAATTTTCCAACTCCCGCCGGATGCCGATCAGGTGGGCCGCCACATCATCTACCGGGCCATAGTGCGTAGGATAAATACGCCGTAGCCCGGCTGCCTCCACCCGGTCAAGGGAGCGGTACCAGCTTTCCAAATGAAATTCCGGCGGCGGCGCGGTGACTGAAATCCAGGCGGTATTCGGCATACGCACCCCGCCCAGGTCGCCGATAAAAGCCCAATCGTCCACGACCAATGCATGATGATGGGTGGCGTGGCCCGGTGTATCCCAGGCTGTGAGCGTTATA
>JAYRVN010000067.1:0-2852 GCA_041918535.1 Chloroflexota bacterium | reverse complement strand
TGCGCCAGGTCGTTGCGTCTTGTCCCAAGAAGAAGTTGGTTGAAAAACCATATCGGCCGAAAGGCGTCCAAACCGCCGCCCCGTCGCCACCCTCCAGCGTCAAATGCAGATTGACCCCCCGCCGATGTTTGTCTGACAACAACGCCTCTGGGCTGGGTGCGCCTTCCGGCAGCTGCGCGGCCTCGTCTGGCGCTCCCAGCAGGGTCAACCATAGCCCATCCGCCGTCAACCAGACCGTCCGATCCCCCCCCTGAATCAAGAAACGGGCTGCCGGCGGGAACTGACCCGTGTTCTCTACCAGAAAGGCACCCGAGCCGATGGTTGCGGGCGTGGGCGCGGGTTGCGCTTGAGACAAGTTCACTGACGGCCAGGCGACCGCCAACCAAATCGTCAGACCCAACATGATACCGACTCGCAGATAACGTTGAATAGCCATAGAATCAGTCCCCGGCCATGATAGAAAATTCACTTCAAAGGGTTAGCGCGTGCTCTGTGCCGCCATCCCTTTGCCATCGGTTGGGATAATGCGCTGCTCGGACAAAACCGGGCTGGGCGACGGCAAGCTTATAGTAAATAGGCTGTCTGCGCAAACAGCCGACGGCATTCCTGAGCTTGTCTCGGCCAAGCCGCCGTGTGATATTGGTCTCGGCAAATTGGCAATAGTACTTTTGGCGACTTGACAGACCGTAAGGCAATTGATAAGCTTCTGAATGGTATACTGATGGGGTTCAAAAAAGGTTGGCCAGCAAACATGGGAAGCGCAGAGGTGGAGCTACAAGGCAGGGATTTGAAGATGATTTAAGTTGTTCTCGCCTGACGCGAAACCAATGACGCTTGTCTCACGAAGGTGTAGAAGATTATGCCGCAGGATTTGGTCATTCAGCCGCCGCAACAGCCGCAGCAGATTCGCATGAGCAGTTTGATCGGTCAGCAGATAAACCAATACCGCGTCGATGCACTATTGGGCGAGGGGAACATGGGTTCCGTCTTCCAGGCGTTCGATCTGCATCTGGCGCGCAAGATTGTGCTGAAGGTGATGCACAGTCAACTGGCGAAGCAACCCCAATTCCAGCAGCGTTTCTTACAGGAAGCGCAAGCGGCGGCGCGTTTGGATCATCCTTCCATCGTCGAAATCTTCAATTTTGCCACGGACCCGCGACTGTATATTGTCATGGAGTATATCGCCGGGCCTAGCCTGGGTGAATATGTGAACCGGCGCTGGGAACAGCAACAAGAGCCGGCTCTGACAGAAGTCTTGCGTTTGACGGCGCAAGTGGCTTCTGCGCTGGATTACGCCCATGAACAAGGTGTGATCCATCGTGATATCAAGCCGTCTAATATTCTGCTCAAGCCTCTGACCCGCCCCGACCGAGAGGGAGACCCGGCCTTGCGTTCTGTGGTGACGGACTTTGGCCTGGCGAAGCTGCGCGAAGGGGATGTGCACACGCTCACAGGGACATTTATGGGCACGCTGTCCTATATGTCACCGGAGCAATGTATGGCGCGCCCGCTGGACGGCCGGACGGACATTTACTCGCTGGGCATTGTGCTGTATCAGCTGGCAACAGGTCAACTGCCTTTTGAGATCAAGTCGCCGACGGATGCCATTCGTATGCACGTCAAAGAGTTGCCGCCGGCCCCTACGTTGATCCGACCGGATTTACCGGAGGCCGTCGAGCGCATCATTTTGCAGGCTATTGCCAAGAATCCGGCTAATCGTTTCCAGACCGGCAACCAACTGGCGATCGCGTTACGCCGTGTGGCGCAAATGTTGGACAATCCGGGCGGAACGTATATTCAATTGCCGCCGGGGGCCAAAGATGGCACGGTTCTGACCAAGCCGATGGTGAATGAATGGGAGGTGCTGGCCGCGGGCGTGGCGCCGGACGCGGATCGGGTGGTTATACTCCGGGAAGGGGAGCTTCCGCGTGTGTTGGGCCTGGAGCAGGAGTCTTTGGTGATCGGCCGAAGCCCTGACAGTGACATTGTCTTGAATGACAAGGGCGTATCTCGCCAACATGTGCGCCTGGAACGCAGCGAGGGAGGTTGGAATGTTGTTGACCTGGGCAGCACCAACGGCACGTATCTCGGCACGGAGCGCCTGACCACGGACACCTTGCAAGCCTGGAAGCCGGAGTCTGAATTGCGAGTTGGCCCTTATCTATTGCAATGGCAGACGGCGCAAGCCATGGCTGCCGGCCCCTTCCAACCCTTGATTGGCGTTGAACCCAGCACCGATGTGCGCTACCGCACCGACCCGGGGGAGTTAGAGTTGGTGGTGAATCCCTTCAAGGTGGAATTGGATGCGGGGGATCGGGTCAACCTTCAGGTTATGTTGGTGAATAGAGGGCCGATTGTGGAGCATGTTCACATGCGCCTGGATGGTTTGGCGGCCGATTGGGTGACGATGTCGGATGAGTTGGTGCAGTTGATGCCGGGGGCGCGTGGGTTTGTGCGGATTACCATTCATCCGCCGCGCGCCAGTGAGGCGACGAGCGGGAGGAACGAGTTTATTATTATTGCCACGCCGATGTCCAATTTGGAGGCGACGGCTAGCCGCGTATGTGAATTGACCATTCGGGCGTTTGAGGAATTTTCGGCCGAATTGCGTCCTAATCTCTTGACCAACGGTGGTTTGTATCAGGTCAATGTGCACAACCAGGGCAACGCGCCCTCGCTTTTCAAGGTGGCCGGCGACGAAAACAATCGGTTGGTGTCATTCGGCGGCGAAGGTTGGCAATTGAAACTCTTGCCGGGTCAACGCGGTTCCATAGAATTCTCTGTACTCCCACGCCACCGTCCGTTTCTAGCAGCCTGTCGGAAAAGTAACCTCTGAAAGGCTGTCAACAGGT
>JAYRVN010000066.1:0-2639 GCA_041918535.1 Chloroflexota bacterium | reverse complement strand
TGGGCCGGGTGACGGTCTTTTTCACGTTTTGCCTGGCGGTGGCGGCGGCCATGTGCTTGCAGACTCTGGCCGCCCGACTGCCGGAACTCTCCGCTCGGGCGCGCAGAGGGGTGCGTGGGGGAGCAATGGCCGCAACCGTTGCTTTGTTGGCGGGGCTGATGATCTTGATTTTCGGCCGAAATTGGCTCTCTGACCTGGCCGCGCCGCAGATTGCGCGCGCTTATGGCGAAACCGCCGGCGTTCAGCTTGGCAAGCTGGATGGACTGTATAACACACAAGCGGTTTCAGTCGGCGTGCTCCTCGTGGTGATTTTAGCCGGCTATTGGCTGTTGTCGGCGCGGATGCGCCGGCGCCTGGACGCCTCCGCCTTTATGGCTTGGGCGTTGGCGCTCTGCGTGATGGACGTCGGCTTCTATGCCCTGCGCCAATCGCTGACCATGCGTTCAGCCGCCAACAATCAACCGCCGGACTACGTGACTTACCTGAAAACGATCTATCAACCGGGCGAGCGGCTCTGGCCGACCAATGCCATGAGCTTTGTCAACGAGGGCAGCCGGTCGCAAATGGCGGCCATTACCGGGTATAGTTCGCTAATTTCGGCCGATTATCTTGACCTCCTGGGCATCCTGCGAGGCGCGCCGGTATCCTACGACGACCGTATACCGCTCGTGCCCGCCTCTAACTCCGCGCTTCTGCACATCCTGAACGTCAGATACCTGGTCAACGACTGGCCGATCGAGGATGATACGCTCACCCTTCTGTACGCGGGGGAAAAGGCCGTCTATCGGCTGCCGCCTGGCGCCGTTCGAGCCGCCATCGTTCAGGCAACTGAGGTACTCCCTTCGCGTGATAACGTCATTTCTCGCCTGTCGGAATCCGGCTTTGATCCCTTGCGAACGGTTGTCTTCCAGGCCGCCGATATCCAGGGATTCTCAGCCGCCTGGCCCGACACCGGCGCGGACGCTGGCGACGTGCTGGTTGAACACGAAAGCCTGAACAACCTGCGTCTGCGCGTCAGCGCCGACAACCCTGGTTGGCTGGTGTTGGGCGATAGCTACTATCCGGGTTGGAAAGCGGCCATAAATGGCCGGCCAACCCCCATCTATCGAGCCAACCTGTCAATGCGAGCCATCTATGTGCCATCAGGCGAGCATCAGGTCAGCTTTATCTTCAAACCGGATTCCCTGCGCTATGGTCTGGCGCTTAGCGGCGTTACCCTAATCATGGTTGCTATTCTGGTTGTCTGGGTTGGCAAACGTCAGTGGGGCGCGGCGCAAGATTGGACGAAAGCATGATAACGCGTTTGCATCTTGGATGCGGTCGGCGTAAACAGCCTGACGCCATTGGGGTGGACATTCATCCGGCCTCTGACGCCGATGTGATTGCCGACCTGAACCAGTTCCCTTACCCATTTGCCCCCAACTCTTTTGAAGAGATAATCTGCGAGCATATCCTGGAGCATCTCTTTGATCTCATTGCCGTCGTGGATGAAATTTATCGTATTGCCAGGCCCAACGCTCGGCTTATCGTAGAAGTGCCGCATTTCAGTAGTGTGTTCTACTATCAGGACCCCACGCATCGCCATGCCTTTACCTCCCGCACTTTTGATTACTTTATTCCCGGCACACAGGTGTATGCTTTCGGCTATTCATCCAGCCGGCTGGAGCTCATGCGGGTTGAATTCCCGCCGCCGCAAGACGCCGGCTTTGTCAAGCGCGGCTTTTTTCGCTTCATTAACCGCCACCTGGACGCCTATGAGAAGCGCGTTGCCTTTATTCTGCCCCGGCATTTGTTGCGTTTCGAATTGAGGGTATTGAAATAAATGTTGCGGATTGCTATTGATGGGCGCATGTGGTCTCAACCCCAACCGGGTGGTTTCAAAACCTACACGACCGAACTTGTGCGCGCCCTGGCTGAAATTGACGGTGATAACGAATACCTTGTCTGGTTAGATCGCTCTCTGCCGGAAACGCCGCCGTGGGCGCCCGTGACTGGCCTTCGCCTGCACGTGATGCGCTCTATAGGGGGTTGGTTGGCCGTTCCAATGCGTGAGCAGGTCAGGCTACCTTTGGCCTGGCGTCGAGTCAGGCCGGATGTCATCCATCTTCCCTGTAACACCGGCCCAATCTGGGGCGAGCCGCCCACAGTCGTTACTATTCACGACACCATCGAATTTTTCGAAAGGTCCTGGTATGGCCCGGTCAAGGAACAAGCGGTCAAACGTTGGTTGATGTCGAGATATTCCCAGATGGTTCTTCGCCGGGTGGCGCAGCGCGCGCGCGCCATCATTACCGTTTCCAACTGCTCTAAGCGCGATATCATGTCAAACCTGCACGCGGCCGAGGACAAGATTCACGTGATCCCCAATGCCCATGCCCGGCATTGCTATCCACTGGACGGGACGCAATTCGGCGTGTCCTTCTGCGAGCGCTATGGGCTGCCTGAACAGTTTATTTTGTCGTTAGCCTCAACGTCACCCCGGAAAAACGCTCGTGGCCTGTTACGCATCTATGCGCGCCTGCCGGAGTTCTTGCGTCGTCAATACCCATTGGTCATTGTCATGACGCATAACTTGCTCAAGCTGCGGTTGCAGACAAGAGCCGCCCAATTGGGTCTGGAGGGACAGGTGCGCTTCCTGG
>JAYRVN010000065.1:0-9361 GCA_041918535.1 Chloroflexota bacterium | reverse complement strand
GCTTGCGCAACGGGCTGAATAAGGCTACAGTTTAGGTAGCATGGAGCAGAGACGTCATCTGGTTTTGACGGGATTCATGGGCACGGGCAAGACAACAATCGGCCGAATCCTGGCCGCGCGCTTCCATCGGCCGTTCGTGGATACCGACGACCTCATCACCGAACAGGCCGGTCGTTCAGTGGCCGCCATCTTTGCCGACGAGGGTGAAGCCGCCTTTCGCGCCTGGGAGCAGCGCGTGGCGGAACACCTGGCCGGAGAACGCGGCCTGTTCATCGCCACCGGCGGCGGCTTCTTTCTCAATCCGGTCAATCTGGCGCTCCTGGCCCCCGTCAGCCAGATCATCTGCCTCACCGCCCGCCCGGAAACCCTTGTTCAACGACTACAACACAACAATTCTCGTCCTTTGTTGCCCGCTGCGGATCGGCTGGCGCGTATCCAAGCTTTGCTGGCCGCCCGCGCTGAAATTTATGACCAGTTTCCCCAAATCGAGACCGATGATCGCTCATTGCAGGCTGTAGCGAAAGAGGTGATGAGATTGTGTCAAGAGTCCAACCTATTGTCGCAGCATTAAGCCAGGTTAACGCGTATCAGCGATTAAACGGGCAACAACACCGGCGAGACAAACGAATTACTGCCTGATATCAGGCTGCGCCTTCTATGACCATTTCAGACACCATTCAAATTCAAGTTTCACATCCCACCGGACACTACCCTATTTATGTGGGGTATGGCCTGCTGGGCTATTTGCGGGAGTTCGTCGGCGCGGAAATGTCCTTTGTCGTCATCACGGATAGTCACGTCGGCCCCCTATATGCGCATCACATGCCGGATGCGTTAGCCGTTCTAACGCTAACCGCCGGCGAAAGCCATAAAACCCTGCGCACGGCCGGCCGGCTCTACAGCCAATTGCTGGCCGCCGGACTCGACCGCAGCGGGGCGATCGTCGCCCTGGGTGGCGGCGTAGTCAATGACCTGGCGGGATTTGTGGCGGCCACTTATTTGCGTGGCGTGCGCTTCATCCCCTGCCCCACATCGTTGGTGGCTATGGTAGACGCCAGCATCGGCGGCAAGACCGGGGTGGATTTGCCCATTGGCAAGAATCTGGTGGGCGCATTTAAGCAGCCGGAGTTGGTGCTGGCCGATGTGGACACGCTCAACACGCTGCCGGAGGAAGAGTACGCCGCCGGCATGGCCGAGATCGTCAAACATGGCTTGATCGGCGATGAGAGTATTCTGCATCGGCTGGAGACGGGCGATTGGGGCCTGGTGAGCGAGGATTGGGGGCTGAAGGATCGCGACCGGCTGTTGACGCGCCAAACCTTGATGGAGCGCATCCATGGGTTGATTGTGGATGCCATTCGCGTGAAGCAGGCGGTGGTGCAAGAAGACCCGCTGGAGCAAGGGCGACGGGCGGTGTTGAATCTAGGCCATACTTTTGCTCACGCCATGGAACAGGTTAGCGGCTACCAGGTGCGTCACGGGTTTGCCGTGGCGATGGGGTTGGTGGCGGCGACACGGGTTTCGGCCGAAATGCAACTCTGTCCCCCCGCCCTGGTTGAGCGCGTTGAAAACCTGTTAGCCCGGCTCAGCCTGCCCACCCGCATTCCCGGCAATCTAGCCCCCGACGATCTGTTGGCCGCCATGCAAGTAGACAAGAAACGCGAGCGCGGTCGTCTACGCTTTGTCCTGTTGCGCGATGTCGGAGATGTATTGATTACCAGCGATGTGCCGCCGGATTTGGTGCGCAATGCCTTGACTGCACTGGCTACCGGCGCGCCGGTGGCAGCCCCGCCGTCTTCACCCGGTCCCACGTCGTTCACACAGCTCAGTCGTCGAATTGCCCTGGCGTTGCGCCAGGCGCCGGGCCGTTATGGGCTGACCCTCGATGATGAAGGCTGGGTTCCACTGACCGACCTTCTGGCGGCGATGCAACGTCGGCGTGATGTCTGGCAAAACCTGACCGACAACGAGTTGCAACACCTCTTGGCGACCACCGACAAGCAACGCTTTGAGATCAAGGACGGTCGAATTCGTCTCCCACACAGCGATTCCCCAACGGAGGAGCAGCCGGAAGAACCGGACGAGCCGTTAGAATAGCTGTTATCCAATTCTACTTAACGGAGATGGCATGTCAACCTGGCTGGATTCCTCCCGACCCGTTCGCCCGGGCGAAAGCGTGAGCCTGACGGCCCTTGAAACGTATCTGAAGGCCCAAATGCCGGATTTGAGCGGCCCGTTGGTGATCGAGCAATTCCCCGGCGGCTATTCCAACCTCACCTATCTGCTGCGCGTCGGCGCGCGGGAATTGGTTATGCGGCGACCGCCCTTTGGCGCCAACATCAAATCGGCCCACGACATGCGCCGAGAGTTTACCGTCTTGTCGCGTCTCTTGCCTGTTTATCCCAAAATACCCCACCCCTGGTTCTATTGCGCCGACGAGGGGGTCATTGGCGCGCCGTTTTATGTCATGGAACGGGTGCAAGGGGTCATTTTGCGGCCGAAAATGCCGCCGGCAATGGAACCGGCCCCCGCCCTCATGCGCCGGATTGCCGAGGCGCTGGTGGATAATCTGGTTGCCCTGCACACGGTTGACCTCGACGCCGCCGGCCTGCGCGACTTCGGCAAGCCAGAGGGCTATGCGCAGCGCCAGGTAGAAGGCTGGACGCGCCGCTATTTCGCCGCCAAGACGGATGAGATCGCTGAAATCGAACAGACGGCCACCTGGTTAGCGGCGCATTTGCCGCCGACAGAAGGCGCGGCGCTCATTCACAACGACTATAAATATGACAACCTGGTACTCAACCCGGACGATTGGGCGGACATTCGGGCTGTGTTGGATTGGGAAATGGCGACGGTCGGCGATCCGCTGATGGATTTAGGCACCAGTCTGGGCTATTGGGTGCAGGCGGACGATCCGCCTATTCTCCAGATGTTGGCACTCAGTCCCACCATGTTGCCCGGCAATCTCACCCGCGAGGAGGTGGCGGCGCGCTATGCTCAGGCCGGCGGCTTCCCGGTTGAGCCTATTGTCTTCTACTATGTCTACGGCTTGTTCAAAATCGCCGTCATCGTGCAACAAATCTACCATCGCTATAAATCCGGCCTCACCCAAGACCCGCGTTTTGCCGGCCTGATCCAAGCTGTCCGCGTCTGCGGTCAGACGGCGCTACAAGCCATCGCCCGGCGGCGTATAGATCGGCTATTCGCGTGAGCGACATCCGGCGAGCATCCATAGGCCGGACGCTGCACAGCGCGGCGCATATCTGCTTCATCGCCTTTCTCAGTCTGACGCTGCTCACCTATTCCGGGGAGTGGGATCAAGGGCCCTTCGCCTGGGGCGCGTTGCGCCTGCCGGGTCTGCCTCTACACATTGGGGTGTTGAGTTTCTTGCCGGTTGTTGCGGCCGCCAGCGGGGCGATGGCCTGGCGGCTGACAGGCCGACGGCCGACCTGGGGGCTGGGGCGGCGTGGCTTGGGCCGGCCGATGCTCGCTTTGACCATTTGGGCATTACTCAATCTGGGCCAGGCCAGTCAACCCGCCTTGGTAGTAGTGATGCTAGGGTTGTGGGGAGGCGTGATGTTGTTTCTGCTAAACGAAGAGCCGGCGCTGGTGTGGCCGCTGGCTTTGACGGCAGCCCTACAAGCAGCGGTGGGCGTGGGGCAATTTGTCAGCCAGCATTCGCTGGGGCTGACCTGGCTTGGCGAGCCGATGCTCGATCCGCAACAAGCGGGGGTCAGTGTGGTGATGAACGCAGGCGCGCGTTGGTTACGCGCCTACGGCATCAATAGCCATCCCAACCGATTGGGGCTGAAGCTGACGCTGCTGCTGATGATGCTCCTGGGGCTGCGGCCTCGGGTAGCCGGGCGCGCCCGGGCCTGGCTGGACGCGCTGTGTCTGATCGGCGGCATGGGGTTGCTCGTCAGTCTATCGCGTAGCGCCTGGTTAGGGTTGGGCGTGGGGCTAACGGTGTTGGCTTATCCACACCTGGCGGTCTGGCGCACCGAACGGGCGGGCTTCCGCACGATTCGGCCGATTTGGTGGCAAACAAGCGGGCCGGTGGTAATGGTCGGGCTGCTCTTCCTGAGCGTGTATGGAGGTGTGGTTTTCGGCCGATTCTTTGCCCTCGATCACCCGCTGGAACAACGCTCCCTAACCGAACGCGCTCGCGACCTGCCCATCGCCCTGGAACTTCTGCGCGCTCATCCCTGGGCCGGCGTCGGCGTGGGGCAATCCGTGGCCGCCGCCCAGGCCCTCAACCCACAGGCCGGGCTGGTACATAACGTCCCCCTGCTCATCGGCGCGGAATTGGGTTGGCCCGGCCTGCTCCTCTGGCTATGGCTGCTCATAACGCCGCTGGCGCGCCCTGGCGCTTGGAGCGCCCATCTGCCGCGCACGGCTCTCTGGCTGGCGCTTGTCGTCATAGGGCTGCTCCAGCCGGAACTCAGCCCCTTCACCCTGCAAGGCGCGGTCTTGCTGGGACTGGTGTGCGGCGTAGTCGGGCGAACGTAAATGCCGGGGGGAACTATTCGGCCGATTCCGGCGTTACTCTCATAGAACATAACTGATGAGGAGAGAAAAACATGTGGCGCAAAAGTAGACTGATCCTGATTCTGAGCTTGACCTTGCTGGCCCTGGTTGCCTGCGCCAAGGCCGCCCAGGTAAGCGTTTCGAGCCGCGAAGAAGCCATTGCCGGCGGCATTGCCCCGGATGAACTGCCCGCCACTGATGGGAGCTATGCCTATGCGAATCCAGGCACGAGCGGACAGACCAGCCAAGTGCTGCCCGCCGACCCCGAACGCCTGATTATCCGCATCGGCGATCTGAGTCTGGTAGTGACCGATACCGAAGAAGCCATGGCGGCCATCACGCAGATGGCGGAAAGCAACCGCGGGTGGGTCGTCAGTAGCAGCCTCTACCAATACACCGGCAACGCCAAGACCGGCGTCATCGTCATCCGCATCCCGGCCGATGGTTTCAACAGCGCCTTCACCGCCATCAAAGCGCTGGCGCTGGAAGTCACCAGCGAGAGCACCAACGGTCAGGATGTCACTGAAGAGTATGTGGACCTGGAAGCCCGCCTGGGAAATCTGGAAGCCACGGCCGCGCGCGTGCGGGGATTCTTGGCTGACGCCGACAAAGTTGAAGACGCCCTGGCCGTCAACCAGGAATTGAGCCGCCTGGAAGGGGAAATTGAAGCCATCAAGGGGCGCATGCAGTACCTCGGCCAATCGGCCGCTTTTTCCACCATCACGGTCAATCTGACGCCAGACGAACTGGCGCAGCCCATCGAAGTGGCGGGCTGGCGGCCGGAAGGGGTCGCCCGTGATGCCGTCGAGAGCCTGATCCAGATCATCCAGGCGTTAGCCACGCTGGTCATCTGGCTGGCCATCGTCCTGATACCGGTAGGCTTGTTGTTGGGCCTACCCATCTGGGGAATTATGCGATTGGCGCGCCGCCGCCGGGAGCGGCAGGCGACGCCGCCGAGCGCCGCCTAAGGTCGGGCGTGACGACAGCGAATGGCTGGGGATGGCGCGCAAGTGCGCCATCCCCGCCGGCGATCCGGGGGGATAGAGGGCAGCGGATGAAAGGGCAGGAACTTAAACGACGGTTGTGGCGCGCAGGCTATGCCCTGCGCTTTTATGTCTGGCAGCAACGACGACTCCGGCGGGTGACTTTGGAATGGGTGGGGAATCGGCCGATTCTCGTTTTGCCCGGCGTGCTCAACCCCGTCATCTTTCTCGCCAGCCCCGTCATGCTGGAACTGCTCACGCCGGACCTGCTGACGCCCGGCGCGCGCTGCCTGGACATGGGCGCGGGCAGCGGCGTGGGCGCGCTGCGGCTGGCGGAGTTAGGCGGCCAGGTGACGGCAGTGGACATCAATCCGGCTGCCGCGCGTTGCACACGCCTGAATGCCCTGCTCAACCATCTGGAAGCGTCTATCGAGGTGTTAGAAGGGGATTTGTTCGCCCCGGTCGCCGGCCGTCGCTTTGACCTGATCTTGTTCAACCCGCCTTATTATCGCGGCCGGCCGCGCAACCAGCAGGAACAGGCGTTGTTCGGGGGGGATGTGATGCCCCGTTTCGCGGCGCAGGCGGCGGACTACCTGACCGAGCGCGGCGAGGTGTGG
Organism: Chloroflexota bacterium; assembly: GCA_041918535.1. Lineage (GTDB taxonomy): Bacteria > Chloroflexota > Anaerolineae > Promineifilales > Promineifilaceae > DAOTXO01. The sequence continues at coordinate 3,234 of JAYRVN010000065.1, read as the reverse complement.
CTGCTGCTTTCGTCTACGGGGGATACGGCGGGGATTTTGGGGGAGATGGCGCGGGCGGGATTTTCGGCCGAAACGATCGGCCAACGCGACATCGGCAGCGAGATCATCACCCTTTATCGCTTCAGGTCGGGGTGCTAGAAGCCGGCCGTCTCCGGCCGCTGATAGGCCATCACCTTATGCAACGCGCGTAATTCTAGCGGAAAACGATAGACCCGCGCATGATAACGCCAGGCGGCCAGACTGCGCAGCGCCGCGCGCCGGAAACCGGTCAACCGCGCATCGGTGGTCGTGGGGTAATAGGCGTTGAGAACGCGCTCGAAATCGTACAGGCGTTGATGCAACGGATAGCTGATCCAGGGTAGGCCCTGGCTGCGCCGTTGCGTGAAGTCTAGCCAAGCCGGACTGATCCACTCCTCCAATGTCTCCGGGAAGGCGAAGCCCTGGGCTCGGGCCTGGTCATACAGATCGCCCGCCAGCGGCACCGGCGTATAAAGATACATGATGATCTCGGCGGCGGGGTTGACCTGCTTAACCCGGCGGATGAATTCCATCGTCTGACGGGTGTCGGCCTCTGGATCGGGTGGATTGCCCATGACGAAACTGAATTCGGGCGTGATGTTCCAGCGCTGCATGACACGCGCCATTTCCAGGGTCATTTCCGGCACGAGCGTGCCACCCTTGTCCATGCGCTCCAATGTTTCGGCCGAACCACTCTCCGCCCCCATGAACACCATACGCAACCCGGCATCCCGCATCAACCGCCAGGTTTCGTCCGAATACTTGAGCATGGTGTCAATCCGCCCCTCGCCCCACCAGGCCAATCCCCAACCCATCACGCCCTGAGCGAACTCCGCCACGCGCTTCTCATGCACGAAGAAGTTGTTGTCATAAAACTCAATGGCGTTAACACCCCAGCGCTCTTTATACAGGCGCGCCACGTTGATCACCTGTTCGGCCGTTTGCGGCAGCCAGCGCCCGTTCACGAGATTCACCACCGCGCAAAAATTGCAGAAAAAGGGGCAGCCATAAGAAGCGTGATACCCCAATGTGCGCGAGCCGAGAAAGGTGCGGCGCACATACCGTTCCACAGCCACGCGCTCGAAGTTGAAGGGCGGTAATTGCGCCGGGCGCGGGATAGGGGCCAACGCATTGGTCACAGGGCGGCCGTCGGCCCCCTTGTAGGCCAGGCCGGGTATGGCGGCAAAGGCTTGCCCGCCGCTCGCCAATTCTCCTAGCAACTGCAAAAAAACCATCTCCGCATGGCCGCGCGCCACAAAGTCCACATAGACCGCCTTAAGGCAGACATCCCAATGCTGCGTGGGGAAGTAGCCTCCCCAAACGATGGTGAGATGGGGATGGCGGCGCTTGAGTTCCCGGCAAAGGGGCGTGGCCTGCTGAAGCTGCGGGCCGGGCATGACCGTCACGCCCAGCACAACCCGGGGCCCGGCGGCCTGGATGTGCGCGTCCAGGCTTGCCAGAGGGTCCGGCTCCAGGTTACCGTCCAGGATGGCGTAATCTATTTTGCCTTCCAGGACCGCGCCCAGAGCGAGCAAAGAGCAGGGCAGGATGGGTTTGCGCGATTGGCTGGAGGGCGGATTGTAGAGAATGACTTTCATAGGCGATGGTTGGTGTTGGCCGGGTCAAGCGCTCGGCGCTAGATACGCTCAAATACACTCAGGTAATGGTCGCCCAGACCGCCAAGCGGGCGCGCCAGGGCGCGTTCCAGGCGGTTGAGGCGCTCAAAGAAGCGCGGATAACGCGCGACAAAATGGCCCAGATAACTGGGGGGCAAAAGGCAGCCCAACGCGCGCGTTTCGACGTGTCGGAAGTGAGGGGCGCAGGCTCGGCGCAGGCTGCGGGCGGAAGGGTAGTAGATGGGAATTTCGGCCGAACCCACCCACGCCGTCGCCCGACCCAAGCGCCGCCAGGCGCGCCGCCCATCCCCGTGCAGCCCATACCAGGCGATCTCCCATGGGCAAAGCGGGCCCATCGGCACCAACACCAACTTGCCGCCGGGCCGGATCAGCCGCGCCAGCCCTTGCGCCAGGCCCGACCAATCCGACAGGGTGTTCAGGCCGCCAAAGTTGCTCAGCGCGCCGTCGAAGCGTTCGCCAGTGAGGTCGACCGGCAAGCCTTGCGCGATGGCTTGCAAGGCGAGTTGACGGGTCTCCAGGGAGACACCGGCCTGTTTGGCTTTGCGCCAGGTTTGCGAGAGCATTTCGGCCGAACCATCGGTGGCCATCACCCGCACGCCGCGCCGCGCCAGCCAGATCGCATCTTCGCCGGTGCCGCAAGCCAGTTCCAGAATGCGCTGCCCTGGCGTGAAATGCCGGGCCAGCGACTCCCACACGCGACTCCGTAACATCTCACCCAACGGCGTGTGGCTGAATGTGGCGTCATACGTCGCGGCGAAGGCGTCAAAGGCGGCGGGCTGAAAAGTGTCTGGAGGCATCATCTTACCAGCCGTCGGCGGCGCGTTCGGCCGTATCCCAGCCCCGGCCGCCGGCTGTCGGACTGGCCTCTTCCCGTTCACGCTGCGCCAAACGCATCCCCCAGCGCCCCCGCTGCGCATTGACAAAGAGTTTCGCCATTTGCCAGAAACGGGCCGAGCCATCTTGTCGCGCTTTGTGCAGGTTGACCTCGTTCACCATCCAACGCGTGGCCTGGTCATAGAAACGGCGCGAATAACGCCCCGCCACCTGCAAATCCCGGTCGGTGCGCGCTTCCCAGGCCAGCTGGGTGGTGACGCGCTCCGCCACAGCCTGGTGGTATGGCGTGCCTTTGATGGGATAGGCGACCGTTGTTAGAAATACATCCGGGTTGGACTTTTTCAGATGCGCCACAGTGGCCTCAATATCGCTGACTTCTTCCCCTTCGTAGCCCAGCATGATGAACATGCCCACTTCGATGCCGTGTCGGCGCAGCAAGCGGCTCTTGGCCTGAACATCGGCGGCTTCCGTCTTGCGCTGCATGGCGTCTAGAATGCGCTGCGAACCGCTTTCCGAGCCGATCCATAGCCGGTAGCAACCCATCTGCGCCAGCGCCGCGATGACGGTTTCATCCAGGCGGTCAGCCCGGCTGATGCACTCAAAAGGGATACGCACGGCGCGGCGTTGCAATTCGGCCGAAAATTTCATCGTCCAACGCGGCGCCAGCGTGAACACATCATCGGCATACCACAATTGATCCGGGTTATAGGCCTCACGAATCCAGGCCACCTCATCCGCCGCATCT
>JAYRVN010000064.1:0-2179 GCA_041918535.1 Chloroflexota bacterium | reverse complement strand
CCACGCTCCAGCTCTACCTGGACCAGGTACAGCAAGACATCGTCCAAAATATTGACCATTTTCGCGGCGCCACGCAGGAGGAATCCGACGGCGTCGAGGTCACTAACGGCGTCTGGTTTCGGCGTTATGAGGTCAATGTCATCGTTGATCATCAAGATAGCGCCTGTGCGCCGGTTGTGGTTGAATATGACCCGACCCCCTCCCGCCTGTTAGGCCGTTTGGAGCATGAGGTGCAACCTGGCGGCGCTGTCCTGACCGATTTCACCCTTCTGCGCGGCGGGGCGTTGCACGCCGCTAACGGCGGTTATCTGGTCTTGCGCGCCAGCGATGTGTTTGCCGACTTTGCAAACTGGGAGGCGCTGAAAAAAGCCTTGTTGGAGCGCGTGGTGCGGCCGGACGACCCGGCCATTCGCTCCGGCGCCGCCACCCGCACACTCGACCCTCAGCCTGTGCCGTTGCATGTCAAGGTCATCCTGGTCGGGCCTTCGGCGCTCTATTACCAGTTATTGACCAATGATGAGGATTTTCCGTCGCTATTCAAAGTGATGGCGGATTTCGACGCGGTCATCGAACGCAGCCTGGAGAACGAACGGGCCTATGCCGAGTTTGTGGCGGGGCGTTGCCAGGATGAAGGCTTGCTCCCTTTTGAGCGGGCGGCGGTCGGCAAGATTATTGAATATGGCTCACGTCTGGCGGGCGGGCAAAATAAACTGAGTACGCGTTTCGGCCGAATTGCCGATCTGGTGCGTGAAGCGCATTACTGGGCTGCCGCCGCCGGGCGTGAGCATGTCTCGGCGCTGGATGTCGCCACAGCCGTACGCAACCGCATCTACTGGCGTAATCGGATGGAAACCCGGATGCGCGAGAATGTTTATGAAGGCAAGCAACTCATCGCCACTACCGGCGCGAAGGTAGGTCAAATCAACGGCCTGACCGTGACCCAGGCGGGCATTCACGCCTTCGGCCATCCGTCGCGCCTGACGGCGCGCACTTACGTGGGCACAAGCGGTGTGGTGCAACTCGAGCGCGAAGTGGACATGGCCGGACCGATTCACAACAAGGGTGTCATGACCCTGATCGGCTATCTGGGGGGGCAATATGCCATTGACCAACCCCTGGTCTTCTCCGGTCATATCACCTTTGAGCAAGATTACAACGGCATCGAAGGCGATAGCGCCTCATCGGCGGAGTTATATGTGCTGTTGTCCAGCCTGTCCGGCTTCCCTTTTCGTCAAGATATCGCCGTGACCGGCTCGGTCAGCCAATACGGCGAGGTTCAGCCTATTGGCGGAGTCACCGAAAAGGTGGAGGGCTGGTTTGCCGTGTGTCAGGCGCATAAGTTGACCGGTGAGCAGGGTGTATTGATTCCAGCCGCTAATGTGACGGATTTGATGTTGAGCGACGAGGTGGTTGAGGCTGTCGCCGCCGGACAATTCCACGTATGGACGGCGGCAACCATTGATGACGGCCTGGAACTATTGGCCGGTCGGCCGGCGGCCGAGGTTCACGCGGCTGTCCAGGCGCGTTTGCAGGCATTGGCCGAGGCGCAGGCGCGTTTTGAGCGGCCGCGTGCCTGAGAGCCTGACGGGTTGCTAAGGCGCGGGATCAGGGTTTCGGCCGAAATCCCCCCTCGCGCCGAGTCAGTTGATGCGGCAAAACCACCGTTACCAAAAAGATCGCCAGCATCGTCGTCACCGGGACATACACATTGTCCCCACCGGCCGCGTTTCCTCCTTGCCCGTTGGGATGGCATCCCAGGCAATCACTGATGTCGCCGATACCTTCCTCCGCATGCCGCCGCGCCATCTCGCCGCCATCATGACACAGCGTGCATGAATATCCTCCGGTGCCGCCGTCCACATGGCAGGCCGCGCAGTTGCCGCCGGCGTTGCCATGGTTGAGCGGAAAACTGTGCGAAAACGAGGTGTTGTGGAAATTGGACGTGTCCTGGTGGCAGGTCTTGCACGCCCCGGGAAAGTGATTCGGCGGCGGCGCGTGGCAGGCGGAACAATCCTGGTCGCCGATAGTGCTGTGATCAAAGCTGGCGTTTTGGAAGTTGCTCGTGTCGTGGTGACAACTGTTGCATGCGCCGCTGTAATGATTCGGCGGCGGCGCGTGGCAGGCGGAACAATCCTGCCCGCCGATAGTGCTGTGATCAAAGCTGGCATTGTGGAAGTTG
>JAYRVN010000063.1:0-1564 GCA_041918535.1 Chloroflexota bacterium | reverse complement strand
AGCTGGGGTGGGGGGGCCGTCTGTTAATTGGGGGAAAAATCGGCCGGCCACAACGACCCGTCCTCTTTGGACACCGTCACCACTTGGGCCTGTCCCAAATAAACGGCCAGGTCTATTTGCTCCATGGTCGGGCCATCGGCCGAAAAATGCCAGGGAGCATCCGCGTGACTTCCCGTATGCGCGCTCAGAGTCAAAGTTGTCAGGTTCACCGAGTCCCCGTGCGCCAGGCTCAGATTACGCGTCAACTGAAAAGGAGTGTCGCCCGGCCAAACCGCAATGGCCGGGTTCAAGGGGCGTGAGATGTCAATGATAGGCATGATCAGGCGTGTCCTGTTCTGCTGAGGCCTATCCCCATATTGCTAGAGCCAGCTCAGAGAGCGACCTCAGCCGCCCTAGCGGATAGGCTATTAGGGCTGCGCAAATAGTAACCTGAAAGCCTCTGACGCGCCAAAAAGCCTGGCTATCATTGCCCGAAAGGGCGAGGAGCGGGAACATGCAACCGTTTCGTTCACACCATCTGACATTGGCCCTATTTTTCGGCTTGGGCGGTCTGATCTGGTTGGTCAGCGTGGCCCTGGCAAATTCGGTTTTCTTGCCGGTGATGGTGGCTGCGCCACCCACCGCCACGCTGCCGCCCACCCCCACGCCGCCGCCTACCCCGACGCCCGATCCAAATGCGTTGGTCGAGGTGCGCGCCTTGTGGGTGACGCGCTATGATTGGACGACCGGCAACGAGCCGGCCCTGCCGGCCAAGATTGACGAAATAGCTGACAATGCGGCTCTGGCCGGTTTTAACACGATCTACTTTCAAGTGCGCGGATCGGCCGATGCCTACTACATTCCCGGCCTGGAACCCTGGGCCAGGCGGGTCAGCGGCGTTTACGGCCAGCCGCCCAACCCCTTGTGGGACCCATTGGCCTACTTCATCGGCCAGGCCCACGCCCATGGGCTGCAACTCCACGCCTATCTGAATGTATATCCGGTCTGGGAGCCTTGCGGCAGCTTGCCTGATGCAGCCGTGTCGCCGCGCCCCCTCTATTACCTGCTGGAAGACATCTACGGTACAACGGTTTTGGATGACGACCAGGGCAACCCCGTGATCATGAACGATGGTCTACAATGGTTGGAAGACGACGTTGAGCAATGCCTGGGCGGGTATTATCGCGCCTCTCCCGCCTCCATATTTACCGATGACCACCTGATAGCCGTCGCCAATGACCTGACAGCGCGCTACGACCTGGATGGGATTCATCTTGACCATGCGCGCTACGCCGGCCCATCCACCTCGTGCGATCCCGTCAGCCTGTGCCGTTATCATGGCCTGGACGCCAACTGTAGCCCCGTGCCGGCCTGTAGCTTCACCGACGATTATGAGAACTGGCAACGTCAACAGGTGACCGGGACAGCGCGCCGTTTTTACCAGGATGTCATTGAACCGCGGCCCAATCTCTGGCTGTCGGCTGCCGTCTGGCCGATCTACATCAACCGCTGGGGCTGGGCGGCCACGCAAGGCTACACCGACTATTACCAGGACTCCAAAGCCTGGTTGGCGCTGGGCAACATT
>JAYRVN010000062.1:0-3654 GCA_041918535.1 Chloroflexota bacterium | reverse complement strand
GTTGGGGTTCTGCACGTAGCGCAGCACGACCTGGTCGTGGGCGCGGATGGAACCTTTCACGTGCTCCTGGCAGGCGAGCGGCAGCGACTCTTTTACCTGCAATCGGCCGATGCCGGGCGTTCCTGGACTGAAGAAGTAGCCCTCAACCTGGGCGAAGATAGCAATTTACAGATTCAATATCCTCATTTGGCGCTAGGGAGCGACGGCGTCTTGCACGCCACCTGGACCGAGCATGATGGTCGGTATAACTGGATCGGCGCGGCGGTGTGGTATAGCCGTTCGCTTAACAACGGTCGCTCCTGGGAGGAGCCGACGGCGCTGGTGCAAGCCGTCGGCCATGGCGCGAGCGCCCTCACTGCGGATGGACAGGGCCACGTCTGGGTATTTTGGGATCGCAGCGTCGGCACGCTGGACGGTCGTTACTACGCCTATTCCACCGACAACGGAGCCACCTGGCCGCCGGCGGGCCCGGCTTTCTCCGGCATCAGCGGTTTTTCCGGCACTCCCTATTTTGTCCGGGATGGCGACGACCGTCTGTATGTCTTCACCGCCGGGCAAGGGCCGCTGGGCAGCCAGATTTGGCAGACCGTCTGGGACGGCGGCGGCTGGTCCCTGCCGGTCGCGGTTGAGGTACAGGGCAAGCTGACCGGCTCGGAGGTCTTTCATGTCACCCAGGCCGGCGGCAACCGGCTATTGCTTGTCTGGACAGATTATGGCAGTTCCGATATCTGGTTCACCCGGCAAGATATCGCCGCGCGCGCTGTCGTGAATAGCTGGCTGGCCTTGCCGACTGTGCCACCCACGCCGACTGTCCCTCCGCCGGTGACGCCGACGCCGACCGCCGCGCCGGCCAACCTGTTATCGGCCGAATCCTTAGGCCCCCCCCCTTCCGGCCCGACTACAGCCATCAGTTTCCCCCTGGTGGTGGCTGCCGGGGCCGTGATGTTGTTCGGGCTGGGCATTTTGCTCTATCGTGAGCGCCCGCGATGACTGGTTTAGCCATCCGATTTGACCGGGTCAGCAAATCCTATCGGTTGCGGCCGCGCTCGTTCAGAACGGCGTGGCGCGCCCGGCCTGGAATGACCGGCGAGGCCGCCGATTCGGCCGAAACGCTATGGGCCTTGCGCGATGTCAGCTTTGATGTCGCGCCCGGTGAAGTCCTCGGCCTCATCGGCTCCAACGGGGCGGGCAAATCCACTGTGCTCAAGCTCATGGCCGGAGTGACCTCTCCCACACACGGCTCTCTGGCCCTTGCCGGTCGCGTCGGCTCCCTAATTGAACTGGGCGCAGGCTTTCACCCCGAACTGACCGGGCGCGACAATGTCTATCTCAACGGCCAGATCATGGGGCTGCGTCGGCGCGATGTGGCGCGCCGCTATGACGAGATTGTGGCTTTCGCCGGGCTGGATGATTTTATGGATGTCCCCGTCAAGCGTTACTCTTCCGGCATGTACGCTCGGTTGGGTTTTGCTGTGGCGGCCCACCTCGACCCCGATGTTTTGCTGGTGGATGAAGTTTTGTCGGTGGGCGACGCCGCTTTTCAGCGCAAATCGTTGGAACGGATGTTACAACTGGTGCGGGGCGGCAAGACGGTGATCTTCGTCTCGCACAACTTGCTGGCGGTGGAGCGCTTGTGCCATCGGGTGATCTGGTTGGATCATGGACGTGTGCAAACCGACGCCGCCGCGCGCGAGGCCATTCAGGCCTACTTGCAGCATGAGGAACAGCGCTTTGTGCAGACGCGAGGCGAGATCAGGGCGATGAATAGCCGACTGACCATCGCAGAGGTGATTCTGTGCGATAGGGAGGGGGGTGAACGGACGGAGTTTCAAATGGGTGAGGCGATGGGCGTGGAAGTGGTGTGCGATTCGGCCGAATCCGTCCCCAACGCGCGCTTCAATCTGGGTGTGGTCAACGCGCGCGGCCCTCTTTTCCTGGCTAACATGCTGGTGGATGGCGCGAGCTTCAACCTGACGCCGGGCCGAAACCATTTGCGCTGTCGTTTTCACAGTCTGCCGCTGATGCCGGGCGCGTATCAAATCTATGGCGAAATCTGGGGGCCGCAGGGCGACGAAACGCTTCTCCACTGGAGCGAATGGACGCGTTTCCGCGTCCGGTTACCCGTTGACGGTTCGCTGCCTCTAGCCGAAGCGTATAGCGTCACCCATCTACTTGCCGATGCGCCCATTTTCGTGCCGTATGTCTGGCAATAGGCGGAGTTGAAACATGCCGCGAGTTAGCGTTATCATCCCCACCTACAACCGCGCTGCGCTGTTGCGCGAGGCCATTGACAGTGTCCTGGCCCAAACCTACGCCGATTTTGAAATCATTGTCGTGGATGACGGCTCCATCGACGACACCGCGGCCATGCTGGCTACCCTCACCGACCCGCGCCTGCGCTATATGCGCCAGGCCAATGCCGGCCGCTCGGCGGCGCGCAACCAGGGTCTGGCCCTGGCTCAAGGCGAATTCATCTGCTTTCTGGACGATGACGACGCGTTTCTGCCCAATAAACTTTCTGATCAAACCGCCGACCTGGATCGCCGGACTGAAATCGGCCTCATCGTCGGGGGGTGGCGTCTGATGGATGAACGGGGGCGACCGTTCCAGGATAGTCCGCCTCAGCCGAATGCGGGTCTAACGCTGCCCAATTGGTTCTCTGATTGCCCATTCATCGTCCATGCGCCCTTAATTCGTCGCGGCTGGTTGGAACGTACGTCTGGTTTTGACCGCGAACTGGAACCGACTGAAGATTGGGGGTTGTGGCTGGAATTGGCCCATCTCGGTTGCCCCATGGCTTGGGGAACCACTATCGTGTGTCTCTACCGCCAACACGCCGGGAATTCATTGCGCGCCTACACCCCGCAGATGCAGGCGGCGGTGCAGATGCTGGATAAGTATTTCGCGCGACCGGATGTCACCGATGAGGCGCGCGCGTTGCGCCCGATGGCCTATGCGCGCACCCACCTCTTCCGCGCCCTGCGCTGGTTCGACCTGGGCTATCCGGTTGACGGCAGCCGCGAATTTGACCTGGCGCTGCATTACCTGCCTGATTGGGTGGGCAGAGCCCGCCCGGAATTGCTCAAGCTGATTGCCGACAGTACGCGCAACCCGACCCTGAACAGCCGCCAGGCTGACTTGATTCGCCAGGTGTTGGTCGGCGCCCCGGAAACCATCAGGCGGCAGCCGGATTTCGCTGATGCGTTGCGTAACCAGATTGACTGGGATGATTTACACATGGCCGGGGCCGCGCAGCAATGGCCGGTCGTGCGCGCCAAGATTGAGGCGTTGGTTCAGCGTGATATACGTAATCTTCGCCGCTGGATGCCGCGTCTCTATCTGACGGCCTGGCTCAAACAGATGCGCACAGTCTGAAGGAAGGCATCCATGCCAGAGGAAGTAAAAGTTCAAGCCGTCATCCCGATCAAAGATGCTCGCGTCCCGCTGGAAGTCGTGGAAGATATCGCGGCTTATTACGGCATCGATCAGGCGGAGACAGTGCGCCGTCTGACGGAGCTTGACCCGGCTGAAATGGCCCGCGCTTGGGAGGCGGCTCGCCCCTCGACGCCGGCTGAGATTCGCGCTTTCTATGCCGCATCAGATCATTACATCTGGGAGACGACCACGTGGAATTACGGCCCCGGTTCTGACGCT
>JAYRVN010000061.1:0-6315 GCA_041918535.1 Chloroflexota bacterium | reverse complement strand
TTGAAGATGGCGAATTGCGGGGCGTTGATTTGTCGTCTGTGATCGAGCGACATAATCAGATCAGCCACAAGCTCATCCGGGGCGATTGAGCGAGCCGCGCTTGCCGGATGACGGTGGCGGCGGAGGGAGTTTCCTGATACGATTGGTCTCAATGACGACAGCAGCCGTCGCGGCAGCCCGCCGGGTTGCCCATTCCCAGGAGGTTTATGTCGGCCGAAAGCATTAAGCTGACAACGTTAGCCAGTTGCGCCGGCTGAGCGGCCAAGCTCGGCCCGGCCGAATTGGCGCACGTGTTGCAGCCACTCAACGATTTGTTTCCGGCAGCGAATTATCCGGACCTGCTGGTTGGTTTGGCGCGCGCCGATGACGCCGCCGTCTATCAACTGAACGCGACCCAGGCGATCATCACGACCACGGATTTCTTTCCGCCGGTGGTGGACGATCCCTATGATTTCGGGGCGATTGCAGCGGCCAACGCCATGTCCGATATCTATGCCATGGGTGGGCGGGTGTTGTTTGCCATGAACCTGGTGGCTTTCCCGGACGGCCTGGACCTGTCTATTCTGCGCGAGATTTTGCGCGGCGGGGCGGAAAAGGTGGCCGAGGCCGGCGGGGTGGTAGTCGGCGGGCATAGCGTCACCGACCGGGAACCGAAGTATGGGCTGGCGGTTATCGGGTTGATCGATCCGGCGTTGGTGAAGCGCAAAGGGGGCGCGCAGCCGGGCGATGTGCTCATTCTGACGAAAGCGTTGGGCGCGGGGGTGGTGACGACGGCGTTGAAACAAGGGGTGGCGGATTCGGCCGATATTGCCGTCGCCGTTGCCAGTATGAAAACGCTCAACCAGTCAGCCGCCGCAGCCGCTCTGGCCGCCAGGGCCCATAGCCTGACCGATATTACCGGCTTCGGCTTGCTCGGCCATGCCTATGAGATGGCAAGCCAATCCGGCGTTGACCTATATTTTCGTGTAGAACAGCTTCCCTGGCTGCCGGGGTTGCCTCGCTACGCCGCTTTGGGCGCATTTCCCGGCGGAATGGGTCGCAACCGTCTCTATTACGCGCCCCATGTTACCTTTGCGCCGGATGTGGCTGAATGGACCCGGCAACTCCTGTGGACGCCGGAGACCTCCGGCGGTTTGCTGGCGGCCATCCCGCCGGAGACGGTGGCGCTCTTCCTGGCGCATTGCCCGGCCGGGGTGGTGGTGGGCGAGGTGCGGCCAGGCAGCGGACAGATTCACGTTAGTTGAAAGCCGTTGCCCTTTGGGAAGCGCCAACTCCCCGGTACAATAAGGGCGTGATTCAGTGAGATTGGGAGATGGCGCCTGGTCAGTGGGCCAGAGAATTTCCCGCAGGCGGTCATTCGCGCGCACTCATGCGCCCAACTCACGCACGTAGACACAATTACACACCGGCATTCCCATGGATCGCACTGTCCCTAGTCGCGGTAACGAAGAGATCGCCCTCTATATTCGCACCTACTACTCGTTGTTGCGTAGTTCGCGGGCGGTAAATATTGACACATTGATAGAAGCGCACCTGCGCATCCAGTCGGCGCTGCACATTAAGGCGGAAGAGCACCTGCCGGATATGGATGCTTTCGTCTATGCCTTACTGCGCTTGCCAGGTTGCATCGTCGGCCAGGTCAAGCTGGTGGTGATGGGCCAATCGGAGCGCGTCTTTGCCGAGCATGGCTATCCCGATGTGGAAAAGTGGGCGGGGGTCAGCGCCCCGGCGCGCCGCCGCCGCTGTTTCTTCAACAAGCACGATACGCTGGCTACTTATATCGCCAGCCGCTCGGACATAGATGATCTCGTGCCGATGTTGACCGCGTTTCAGGTGGAACACAACAAACTCCACCGGCTGCTTAACCAACCGGCGGCGTTGGCTGCCCTGAAAGCGGAGCAATACCCGTTGCTGCTGGAAGCCACAGTGACGCGATTGAGTGAGGCGACGGGTATTCCCCAGGAGGATTTCGACCGCTTGCGTGTGATCTGGCGAGAGGAGACGCTGGCGAAGCTACAGGCCATTGCTCAAGCGCCCGCCTCGTTGGCGGTGCGCTCATTGGCGGCGTCGCTGGCGGCGTATGGCCGGGCTACGCGCCAGTGGTGGCAGCACGCCGATAAGAGCCTGGCTGACCTGGCATTTGAGGATCGGCCGATATATTTTGTTTCGAGCAATAATCACAGCCTGGCGAACCTGGTGAGCGGCTATGCCTTGGCTGTGGAGCCGGCGTTGCTGGCCGACATGGAGGAACGGGGTTCGGCCGATTTGCAAGCCGAGTATAGCGCCATTCAACAACGCCACGTGGAGCGCAGCCGGGAGAACTTCCTCTACTACCTGCTCAAGAAATATGAACGTGAGCATCCGACCATCATTGCCGAGCGTCTGGCGCATGAACGGCGCGTAGGTATCTATCGGGTCGCCAGCGAGCATGTGTTCGATATTGAACTTCAAGCCTTCGCGCTGAACCAGCTCGATCCGGCGGCTTTGGACCCGCGCTTGCGCTTGCCTGGTTTGGACGCGTTGCGCCGGAGTCGGGCTTTGATCATCAATGTGGACTTTCCTCTGGGTATGGGGGCCTACCATTTGTTATCGGAGATAGCCCGTAATATCGCCGCCATCCGCGGCGTGTACATTATCGGCAAAGCCGCCACGCTGAATGGCCGCATCGGAGATGTCACGCTGCCGTCGGTGGTGCATGATGAACACGCTTCCAACACTTTCCTCTTCCGCAACTGCATCACGGCGGAACAGGTCGCCCCTTACCTGGCTTATGGCAATGTGCTGGATAATCAAAAGGCGATCACGGTCTTGGGTACGTTTTTGCAGAACAAGAATTACATGGCCGTTTTTTACCAAGAGGGTTATACCGATATGGAGATGGAGGCCGGGCCATACTTGAATTGCGTATATGAGATGGTTCGGCCGAAACGCTATCCGCAGAACGAAATGATTGATCTCCACAGTTGTCCTTTTCCCATCGGCATTTTGCATTACGCCTCCGACTCGCCTTTTAGCAAAGGCAAGAACCTGGGGCAAAATCTTTCCTATAGCGGAATGGATGCCACGTATGCCACCTCAGTGGCCGTATTGGCCTCCATTCTCGGTCAGGAGATCAACACGCTGGCCGGCGCGCCTTCCGTGAATGGCTCGGAGGCGGCTGAAGCGTAGTTGGTTTTCTCTATCTCACTTAGGAGTTTTTGAATGGCTTCTTTACCCTCGCCTTATTCTTATCGTCTGGCGCTGGTGCGTCGCCAACTGGCGGCCTGGGCGGTGGATGCCGTGTTGATTAGCAGTCCGGCCAATCGGCGTTGGCTAACGGGTTTTACCGGCTCGTGGGGGCATGTATTGGTTTCGGCCGAAAAAGCCCTCCTCGCCACCGACTTCCGCTATTGGGAGCAGGCCCGCCAACAAGCCCCCGATTTCACCCTCTTCACCTGGCGCAACACGGAGGCCGAGAGCATGCCCCGCCAATTCCTCAGCCAGATCGGCGCAACCACCGTCGGCCTGGAAGCTGCCCACACCACCCTGGCAACCTACGACGCCTGGCGCAAAGTGGAAGAGGTGAACTGGACGGCGCTGAAAGATACCCTGGAACCCTGGCGCGCCGTCAAGACAGCGACTGAACTCACCCAAATTCGCGCCGCCGCCGCCGTAACTGACCACGCCATGGCGCAGGTTCCCAGCCTGGCCCGTCCCGGCCTCACCGAACGCCAACTAGCCTGGGAATTGGAGAAACAGCTGCGTGAAGTAGGCGAGGCCGGCCTGGCTTTTGACATTATCGTCGCCTCCGGTCCCAATGCCGCCTTGCCCCATCATCACCCCGGCGGGCGCGCCCTGACAATCGGGGATGCGATTGTGGTGGATATGGGCGCGGAACTGGACGGCTACCGCAGCGATCTGACGCGCACGTTCTTCCTGGGCGCAGACCCCACGGCTAAATTCCGTGAAGTGTACAACCTGGTTTGGCAGGCGCACGAGAATGTTCTGCGCCACCTGCGCGCGGGCCTGACCGGCAAAGCGGCCGACGCCCTGGCGCGGGATGTCATCACAGCCGCCGGGCATGGGGAGCACTTTGGGCATGGTTTGGGGCATGGGGTCGGGCTGGAGATTCACGAGGCGCCGCGCCTGGCCGCCGGCAACGAAGAACCCCTGCCGGCCGGCGCCGTGGTCACGGTGGAGCCGGGCGTCTATTTGCCCGATTGGGGCGGTGTGCGTCTGGAAGACCTGGTTGTTCTGACGGAAAGCGGCCTGGAAATGTTGAGCAACGCCCCTAAAACGCCCGTCATAGATATCTAAGACCGCCAATAGCGCCGCGCCGTCCAGATAGAGGACGGCGCGGCTCATTCACGGTTCAGGTCAGCGGGATCGGCGCGCCCGTGTGAGCGACCGGCCTGCCGGCCAGGCTTAACGCGGCGCCCACATGACGGCGTCCCAGGCCACCATGCGGGACAAGTAGGTTTCAAAGGTCACATCGGCCAGTGACACATAATCGGCCGATGTGCCGCGGAAGTAGAAGGTGCCGAGCGAGACCCACTGATCGCTGTAGTTCATCTGATTCACTACGCTCAGGGTGTAGCCGTCGCGATGGGACACCCAGTAGCGCGCATTGTGGGTTGAGGCGTTGGTGCTAGGAATGTAGACGAACACCTCATAACGACCGGCGCTCAAGGCAGGTTTCCAGTGCGCCCAATTGTAGTTAGGGCGCGCATAGTCGTTGTTATACGTCCACAACAAACTACCGCCATAACCGTTGGCCTTGGTGCGCCAACTGGAAGCTGTGCCGCCCTTCTGGAAGTTGGGGCTGTTCTCATCCACGATAATCGCCTGGTCAGAGGGCGGGGGTGTGCCGCTGCCGCCGCCCAACTTGACATAGGACAGTTTAGCCACGGCCTGCCCGGCTTGCTCGAAATACTCCATCTTGACCGGAGTGGCGCCGCTGACATAGATGTCGCCGGTGAAGGTGGTTTCCGCCTGGAGTTGCCACTTGTCAATCAACAGATGGTTATTCACCCATAGCCGCACGCCGTCATCCACGCTAACCGTGAAGCGATAGGTACCTGCCGCTAGAGATAGGTTGCGGGTCCAGCGCACGGAGAAGTTGTCCACGCCGATACCGCCGGCCGGCGCGCCTGCGCCCCAATTGAAATTGATGCCGGCGTCATCGCGTACTACCGCCGGCGCGCCGCTCAAGCTGGTGTTGTTGAAGTATTCACCGCGCCACCCGGTGATGGGCGGTTCAATCGGGGCAAAACCCACTTGAATAACCGCCTGACCGCCGCGCTCGTAATACTCCACGCGCACCAGGTGATGGCCGGCCGTCAGGGCTCGGTCGGCTGTTTGGGTGCGAGCCGGGTGATCGCTCCAATCATTGATGATCCGCACGTCGTCCACATATAGACGCACGCCGTCATCACTGGTGGTGGTGAAGCGATAGGTTCGAGCGTCCACGTAAATGTAGCGCGTCCAACGCGCCGAGAACAGGTCAGCGCCGATGGCGCCGCCAGGGCTGCCGGCTCCCCAATTGAAGTTGAGATCGGCGTCTTCCCGCTCCAGATTGGGTGTCCCGGCCATGTCCAGGTTGTTCCAATATTGGCCGTGCCAGCTAGGGTCTGAATCAAACGGCCGGATGGGGGCTTGCGCCGACGCTAGGCCGGTGAGCCACACCATGCTTATCAACACAACTGCCAGTAAAACGATGCTCCGTCTTAACATCTTAAACCTCCGACCACTTAGCCTTGTTGGTCTAGTAGAGACGCTGTGCTCAGGCGCTGAAAGATGCGCCTGTCTGAGTGAAAAACGCAGCCGGGAGCCGTTTTGTTCCCGGATCAGTCGCGTTTGTTTTCAATTTCAGTATAAGTCTTTATCTGGAGCGAGGTCAATAGGCGTAGTCGAGGCGGTGGCAAAGCGTCATCGGGTCGCCGGGTTGGGCGCGCGTGCGCGATTTGACCGATGGGTAATCACCAGGGAGAGATTCGGCCGAATCTCAGACCCGTTCTAGCGCGTTCACCAGCCAGGTGTTTACTTCTGCCGGCGTCGGAATGCGCCCGGCGCAGACAACCTTCTCATTGATCACCAGCCCTGGCGTCGTCAGGATGTCGTAGGCCATGATTTGAGGATATTCGGTCACTTTGACAATGTCGGCCTCAATAGCCATGTCGGCCGCCACGCGTCGGGCGATCTGTTCCAAGCGCTTGCAGTTGGCGCAACCGGGGCCGAGAATCTTGATGGTTAACATGATGTTCGCTCCTGAAATTGAAAGATTGGGCGCTGAATAGGCTACTGCGCCGGCGCGCCGGCGGGCGTAGCGCGGCGGCT